>NZ_JALEXO010000252.1 GCF_022780145.1 Intestinibacter sp. | reverse complement strand
GTAAATTATTTATTACATTATCCTTATCAGTATTAGATCCATCGTTTATTCCATCAAAGTAATGTTCTTTTACAGCTTCCATTAACTTGATTTCATTTTGAATTTCTTCTGGTGAAACTTGTTTTATAGTTAAAGTGATACGTTTTTCAACGCTTAATCCATCTCTTGTCATAGTTATTATTAAATCGACAGTCTTGTCTTCTCCTACAGGTTGATATGTGTATATACGATATCCATTTATTTTAAGAAGACTTTCATCGCTACTTGTAACTTTTATTTCTTTATTTACTAAACCTATTTTACTTGGTCTTGGTAATTGTATATCTCCAGTTACATTATTTATATCTATGACTTCTTTAGTATTAAAATCTTTAAGTAAATCAGCTGTATATTTGCTATTTAATTCTTCTAACATAGCTTTTTTAACTGCTTCTTCATCTATCTTTTTAGCTTTTACTAAAACCTTGTAGTCTTTTGTGAAAGTTATATCTTTTTCAAGACTTGAATTAGTCTTAGTAAATTTAAAAGTAGCTGTCAAAGTAATTTCTGTATCTTCTGTTGGTTGTGTAACCTTTCCTATATAATCTGGATAAGTATATCCTTCACCGTCTTGGATAGCTATTACATCTGTATTTGATGATTTCCAAGATATTTGAGATAAGCTTTGTTTGTATGTAGAACCAAGTATTTGTGGTAAAACTAAGTCAGTTTCTACATTTTGTAAATCTGTATTTTCACCCTTCATCTTATCTTCTGTAAGATTAGCGTCTATCTCTTCATTCATCTTAGCTCTTACTTTGTCGGCATCCCATCCGATAAGTGCTTTTGTATCAACGTCTACACTTGCATCGCCTAGGCTAAGTGTAAATGTCAAACCAACGTTAGCTTGATATATTGAAGCAAACCCTGAGAAATCAAAATTATCATAATAAGATATAGTACCATCTTCTTTTACATACTCAGTATCGTCTGTTGATTTTAATGTTGCAGTTATGTCGTGTTCTGAATCCTTAGATTCTATGTAATTATTAAGCATAGTTACTACATTTGTATCTGTACCAAATTGAGGTCTCAATTTATAGAAATCTAAATTATTAGATACGAAATCATTTAGTATATCTTGATTAGATGTAGTTTTTTCAAATACTGCTGATATATTTACATCATTTGATATATCTACTATTCCATTTTCATTGTAGTTGAATAAGAATAAATCATTAGTATCCTTATCTATATCTACTAATAATCCACCTGCATCAATTGAGCTTAAATCACTACTTGAATCATACACTGTATCTCCTATTTTCCAACCTTTAAATTCGTAACCATCTTTAGCTTTTGCAGATACTCTCCATTCACTATTTAAAGCTTTATACTCAGAGAAATCAATTTCCTTTGAAGTGATACCTTCATCCTTTGTAGTAGTGTCATTGTAATCTGCATCATATGTAGTAGTTGCTACGTCTACTGTTCCTCCTTCTTGAGGATCTGCTGATAAGTTAAGTTTGTATTCTACAGCTGGAGTTTCACCTTGTTCTACTATTTTTAATTTATAAATTTGAGCATCAGTAGTAGTTGAATTCATACTTGGCCATGATGGATCTCCGCATTTTACAGTTATAATTGTTCCATTTTCTACTGGTATAGCTTGAATTCTCTTGTATTCAGTATCTCCTACGCTAGCTCTTACTTGGAAATTCTTATTTGTAGCTGTTGGTGTAACTACTACTTGTTTTGTACCTTGAGGAACCTTTAATTCATATTCCTTAATGTCACTTGAAAATGCTGGCGATAAAGTTCCTACATCTGTCTTTAAGTCTTTTAAAGTCTTATTGCTATCTCCATAAGTTCCACCTAAGTCACTTCCATAAGAACAAGTATACATAAATCTAATTTCATCGTTGTCTTCTACCTTATAGCTGCCAGCACCGACATTTGTAAACCAATCGTTTACTGTAAACATCCAGCCACTTGCACTTCCACCATCGAACTCACTTAATCCACCGATAGCAGAAATATAACTGCTACTTCCTTTAATTTCAATTTTTTCTTTGTCCATTGCTGCTTTAAAGGCATCATATGCAGTTGAATCTGCAGGAATCTGTACATCTGTACTAACAAGTTCACCTGTAAAAGCTGGTACTCCATTTCCCTTATCTTCTAAAAAAGTAGTATTTTCAACGGACACTCTTACATTAATATTTTCCCCTGTAGTAGTTTCTTCTGCAAATACTTTTAGAGGCAACATAGCTATAACTAAGCATATAGCCAAAAACGTTGTTCCTAACTTTTTAAAAATTCCCCTCATCTTTCTCCTCCCATATATTTATTTTGGAAAATTTATCATATTTCCATAATATAATTATAAATTAAAGAAAGTTATCAAAAAGTACGATTTTAGTAGTACTACTTTACCAGAATAAGTAGTACTACTAAAATGGAACTTTACATCTTTTAAAAGATAATATATTCTAATAGTAGGGTATATAAAAATAAGTCATATAATTAGCAGCTATATGACACAAAAGTAGTATGTTTTTAAAAATTCTATGCTAATGTTCAGTAGTATAGAATTTTTTTGTAATTTATAGGAGATGAATACCATATGCAAATCAATTACAAATGTCCTGTCTGTTCTAGCAATGTAGTGATAAAATTATCAGATGTCGGGCAAACTATTAGATGTCCTAAATGCAATCTAAAGATAAACGTAAAAAAGGATGCTGAATTTGATAAAAATATTAAACATATAAAAAATAAACGCTAATTTAAAAAAGTATGATTTTAGTTTAACACCTAAATCATACTTTTTACTTCGAGAATACCTTCTAAAATCATGCTTTTAATTAAGAATCTCTCAAATTATCATTATTTTCATACCTTATTAAATCCTTTACTCGACTTAAAATGACTTTTGTTTCGGCGGTAGTCTCACCGAGCAATCTAGCTATTTCTTGAGCTACAGTCATTTGCTTATTAATGACTGTTTGTGCTAGGTTTATAGTATCGTATTTGACTTTGTCAGCTCGTTTTTTATTTTCGATTTGTTCTGTAATATCATGTGCCATCCATAAGAATATTTCTTCTTCAGCTAACCAAAATATGTCTTGAGATAAAGTTTTGTTTAAATCTTCAATAAATACGATATTGTTGTATATATTTTCATGTTTACTTAAACAATCAGAAAATGCAGTATCATCCACATACATAAAAATTGGATAACCGATGTAGTCATTATCAATTATTTTGAAAAAATCCTTAGCCTTGTTGTTAAATTCGATCATGAGTAACTCCTTATCGACAAGCCCTATTAAAAATGGAGATGCTTCAAATATTAAATTCGATATATTTTCAGCCTTCTGTCTCATATAAGGTGAGCACATATTTATCTCAGAAATATCGTTGTATATCGCCATAGCATGTTCTCTACAGCTCTCATATCCGCAACCTTTACAATTTAGTTCATCTTTTAATGAGATTTTTCCCATAGATTTTAATATAGAACTTA
>NZ_JALEXO010000238.1 GCF_022780145.1 Intestinibacter sp. | reverse complement strand
ATTAAAAAATATACGCTTTTGCTAATAATTTAAGACTATTAGCAAAAGGTATATTTTTTTAATCTAATATTTACTTTTTTATTCTAAATTAAGCTTTTTGTTTAATAATGTAGTTGTTCCAAAGAACAAAGCTACTGCAATTATTAAATTCGCTACAAATATTATAATATCATAATTTCCAACTGAAAGAACTGCATTAAAAGTTCCACTTATATCAAAGCTTGACATATTTTCACTTATAGCTAAAGCTTTATCATCATTAACAAGAAAAGCAATTGCTTCTATAATACCTGATTGAATCAAAGATAGAGCTATAAATGATCCAAAAGCTGATAATACTTTATGCTTAGAAAATACATTTAAATGGCATATTGCGCTTGCTAAGTATATTGTCAATATAAATGTTGAATAGTCGACTATATAATTGAAGCCATAAAAAGCTATACCTCCTATATTTTGTGAAAAGATAGCTTTTACCTCTTTGAAGAAATAACCTATATCTAAAACTTGATCGACTCTATAGCTAAGCATAACACAAACTAAAGTAATAGAAACAATAGAAACTATTACAGTCAATATTATAAATAGCAATGAAGTTAAAAACTTAGATAATACTAAAGCTTCATTACGTACTGGTAGTGTAAACATCAAATACCCTTCATCACCTAAAAGACTCTTATTAAATCTTTGAACTATAAGAACTATAGTCAACACAATCGCAGCTATAAATAAACCAAATGCTGCTAAAGTGCCTATTAAATATACTAATGTGAAATCATGTACTCCATTATCAAAATTTATAAATAATCCACCTAATATAGAAAACACCAACGTAACTATATAAAATGGAAAAAATATTCTTCCACAAGATCTAATTTCGTATTTCATTAATTTTCCTAGCATCTAAATTCCTCCCTAAAAATAGCATCTATTGATTTTTGTTTTTCAGCTCTTATTTCGTCTACATCCCCTTGTAGAACGACTTCCCCATAAGCTAAAAATATAACTTCATCGCATATATTTTCTATCTCACTTATTAAATGAGTTGCAATCAATAAAGTAGAATTTTCGTTGAAATTTTTAAGTATAGTGTCTAATATAAAGCTTCTGGCCGCTGGATCGACACCACCTATAGGTTCGTCTAGTATATATAAATCAGCATTTCTAGCCATAACTAAAATCAATTGAACCTTCTCTTTTGTACCCTTCGATAAAGTTTTTAACTTTCTATTTTCATCGATATCTAGACTTTTTAGCATTTGAAGAGCTCTCATTTCGTCAAAATCAGGATAAAAATCCTTGAAAAACTCTATTATATCCTTGACCTTCATCCATTCATTTAAGTAAGTCTTTTCTGGTAGATATGAAACTATTTTTTTAGTTTCTACTCCAGGCTTCATACCGTTTATAAGTACTTCCCCTTCAGTAGCAGTAAGTAATCCATTCATCATCTTTATCATAGTTGTCTTTCCGCTTCCATTTGGACCTAAAAGTCCGACTATTTTTCCCCTAGGAATCTCGATATCGATTCCTTTTAAAGCTTCTAGTTTACCGTATTTCTTGTAAACATTTTTGAATTCCACTATATTACTCATTTTTTCCCTCCTTTAAGATTTCTTCAATTAATCTCATTATTTCTTCATCTGTGTATCCTAAATTTATTAGAGTTTCCAAGGATGCTTTTACACTATCTTTTACTAAATTTTTTCGTTCTCTATCTATCAAAGCTTTGTCATCTGTTACAAATCTTCCACTTGTTCTCTTAGAATATACAAAGCCCTGTCTCTCTAATTCTGCTAGTGCCTTTTGCATAGTATTTGGATTTACCATAGCCTCTGCAGCTAGGTTTCTGACAGAATCTAATTTAGAATCTAACTCGATTTCCCCTGAAATTATCTTCATCTTCAATTGCTCAACAAGCTGTATATAAACAGGTTTATTATTATCAATCTGCCATTCCATATTAACACCTCCTTTACTGTATTAATACTATAGTACAATAGTACAATCAATTTTTATATTTGTCAAGTTATTTAAAAATTAATCAAATAATTATTAACATATATTTCCTATAGGTATACTATGAAATTAAACTATTATTTTTAGAGGTGAAAACATGGCAAAACGTACTTATGGAAAAGAATATGGATTTCAAACAAGAGCAGTACACACAGGAAATGATGTAGATGCAGAAACAGGTGCTATCAAAAGACCTATAACAATGGCAAATAGTTATGAATTACCTTACGATCCTTCAGATATAAACTGGAGTAGTTCAGGTGGTAACTTATATACAAGAAACGGTGGTTCCAACCAACAATATTTACAAGAAAAAATAGCGAGCTTAGAAAATGGTGAAGACTGTGTAGTTCTAGCATCTGGAGTTGCAGCACTTTCAGGTTTATTCTTCGCTTTATTAGAAAAAGGAGATCACGTTATATTCTCTAGTGTTACTTATATAGCTGTATATCGTTTATTAAATGAATTATTAAATAACAAGTTCGGTGTTGAAACAAATCTTGTGGATACTACTGACCCAGAAAATGTTAGAAAGGCAATTCGCCCTAATACAAAATTAATCCACATAGAAACACCAGGAAACCCTACTTTAATGATTTCAGATATAGAAGAAATCGCCAAAATTGCACACGAAAACGGTGCATTGCTTTCAGTAGATAATACATTCGCATCACCATACAACCAAAGACCTATTGATTTAGGAGCTGACTTCACTATAGAAAGTTTGACTAAATACATAAACGGTCACGGAGACTCAATGGGTGGTGCTATAATAGGAAAAACTAAATACTTAGATATTATACGTGCACAATCTCAAGTAAATCTAGGAGGCGCTATAAGTCCTTTCAATGCATGGTTAATCATGCGTGGTTCAGTTACTCTACCTCTTAGAATGAGACAACACAACGAAAACGCTCTAGCAGTGGCTAAGTGGCTTGAAGGTTTAGATTGCGTAAGATTCGTATCTTATCCTGGACTTGAAAGCTTCAAGGGCCATGAAGTGGCTAAGAAACAAATGATAAACGGATACGGTGGCGTATTATCATTCGGATTAAAAGCAGATCACGATACTCATAACAAATTCGTAAGCTATCTTAAGGTCATCACTTCTGCTGTCTCTCTAGGACATGACGAAAGCTTAATCGTATTCTTAGGTGAAGACGACGAACGACAATACTTATATCCAGATGAATTCTCAGATGGATTCTTCAGATTCTCTGTCGGCATAGAAGACGTTGAAGATATCATCGGAGACCTTGAACAAGCTTTGACTAAAGTAGGTTTACTTTAATTCTCATAAATTTTCTATATACTAAATAAGGGAGTGAATAAAATCTATTTTTTACTCTCTCCCTTGTATAATGTAGCGTTCTGTTAACTTATTTATATTTGAATCTCGACCCCGTTAGGGTTTACAATGGTTTCACCACAAAACACAGTTCCCCCTATTAGAAAGGAGTCGAGAAAATTGAAACCTACGGTTAAATGCCCTGAATGTTATAGTACTGAGTTATATAAATACGGTAAAGATAAACATTCTAATCAAAAATATTTATGCAAAAGATGTAAAAGACAATTTACACTACAATCAAGTAAAAAATCTACTAAAACTAAAGATTATCCAAAATGTCCTGTATGTGGTAGAGGTATGTATCTTCACCATGCATATAAATATTATGTTAGTTTTAAATGCAATAATAGAAAGTGCAATCATACCCTTAAACAGCTTAGACCTATAGCTATTGATGATCCTTCATCTGAAAAGCTATCTGGTAAAACTACCTTTTCAGGTCATAGATTTAGTGTAAATACAATTATTACCGCTATAAATTTATATTATGCTCTTAACTCTACAACACGAGCAATTTCAACATATTTATTAAATCACATGAATATCAAAGTATCTCATGTAACTATTTCTAAATGGATTAAAAAGTTTGATAAATATTTTAAATCCATAAGTGATGAGCTTACACAAAACCTCTATTTAGGTGATTCAGATGAATGGCATGCTGATGAAACAGTTGTAAAAATTAATAAACAGAAGTACTACCTTTGGATCTGCATTGATTCAGAAACTAGATTCATTACTTCTTGGAATTTAAGCGATTCTAGAGATTCTGATGCAGCTTATTCATTGTTTAAACAAGCTAAGACCTTCGGTAGTCCTGGCGCTATTGTAACTGATCGTTGGAAATCTTATATCCAACCTATTGATACTACCTTTGATAATACAAAGCATATTCAAGTTGAAAGCTTTCGTGACGATATTTCGAATAATTTGATAGAATCCTTTAACAAAACATTTAAATCTTGGTATAAAAAAGTTAAAGGTTTTAAATCATTTGAAAGTGCCAATAGCTTAATCAGTAACTTTATTTTTTATTACAACTTCATAAAATCACATTCATCATTGAATAATTTAACACCTGCTGAAGTTTGTGGTATTAGTTATACTCATCAAGATAAAGTTAATTGGTTTGTCAAATATTAATTGCATTTTCAACCTAAAAAAAATATAATTTTATTAGGTTTATTTGTTATGCCAATTTTTAATATGTGAAATCAAAAAGTGAACCTATCGGTTATTGATCCTGTCGAGAATCATTTTTTATCATATCAAGTTAACAAAACC
>NZ_JALEXO010000230.1 GCF_022780145.1 Intestinibacter sp. | reverse complement strand
TTTCATCCATATAGATAGTAATATAAAAGCAACAAATCTACTACTTTTCCATAGCTCTTAGTTCCTTCCTTTACCCTATTTGATTTTAAATAGAGATTATTTACATTATCGGATACTTCATTTACTTTACCTTGGTATTTTTCCCAAAACTTAGAGTAATTATCTATATCCTCTAATACTTCATCGTCTATATCTTTTGTAAGCAATACAAACGCGTCGTAATCTACCTTGCTAAGAGCAGATGCAGTGTATCTCAATGCCATAAAATACCCCGAGTAATTTGCATATGGATTTTTATTTTCTATGCAGGCTATATAAGATAAAAAATTTGCATCGCTTTCATTGCCGTATCCCCTTTGATGAGCCATCTCGTGTAAAACAGTAAACGGGATACTGACTAACGGTTGATTAGTATTTATATTAGCTTCACCTGTAAACGGAGAATATATTCCCGTTATATTTGTATAAGAAAGCCATCTTGAACTAAGTATCGTTTTCGCCTTTGAATATTTTCCCAATTCATTCAAATTTAAAAGTTCTACATTGTCGTATCCATTTTCTAGTTCTAAAATAATATTTTTTATCTCGCGGATATTATTTTTAGGCTCACTATTTAAGCTATCTACTGTTTTTCTGCTTTCATTACATTTATCGATTAAAAGTTTGTACAAATCTGCTAAATCATCTTTGTCAAAACTCACTTTTGAAATATCTCTATCATTTGACTCACTGTATTCTTCTTTAATACTATCCTCCAAGCTTACCCTGTTGTAGTTTACTCCCCACAACAAAATAAATAGAAAATATATCAAACACGCACAAGCTAAATAATTAAGTAAAATATTTTTTAATCTCTTAAAAAAATTACTTCTATCCTTAAAAACTCTGCAAATTAAATACACTACAGATAATACTATAGATATTGAAAATAAATATATCATTATTTCAAAGCATGAAAAATCGAAAATAGAACTTATCTTGCTTAAAAACTCGACTATATAGACATCTATACCTCTAGAATAATAATTCTCCACAAAATAACTGTATTTTGCAGATATATATTTTATAAATATGGAAATAATAAAAAGTATATAACATATCTTCCTAAATTTTTTCATACTCCACCTCCAATTTTATTATATCATCAAAACATTGCTTTCATATTCAAAGTCAAAATAAAGCTTTTATAGAATTAAAATAATATTTATGTTAAAATTAAAAAAAGATGGTAGGTGAATTTATGAACGATATAAAAATTAAACTGACAAGAGACAAATACAACTTTAAATTCAAGCAATACGAAGGAATGTACTTTCACGGCGAGGTTAAAGACGATAATATGGTCAAATACAAAATAACTAAAGACGAAGCAGGTACAGAGCTAAAAGAATTTGGAAACACACATATAAAAGACAATATGGTGTTCATTCCACAAATCGATGCATATATCGACTTAAAAAAATAGAGGGAAACTCCCTCTATTTTATCAATTGTACAAAGAATAATACTACTACCATAACTAATGCTAGCTTGAATACTACTCCTGACAAAAATTTAAATAATTTTATACCTACGCCCAATAAGACGATAAAAATCGCTATTTTAAATAATAAATCTATAGTCATTTCATTTCCTCCATATCTCAATAAATTCCTCAATATACAATACTATCATATTCATTAATAATATAATACATGAAAATTATGTACTTAGATTTAAATAAAAATAACAATTTTTTAAAAATTTATTACAAAAAACTGAAATTTACACTATGTATTTTCCATAATTTTTCACTTGCCTTTCAAAATAATATTATTATAAAATAATTCTACTACTTAAAGTCAACTCCATGTCAACAAAATAATTTTAATAAATTTTTTAAACGTATAATATTATTCTAAAATTAGAAAAATATAAAAATTAAATCAAAGGAGTAAACTATGCAAAACAACAATTTTAAAAGCTATTTACTTTCTAAATGTCTAATTGGATACGGATTAGTAAATGGTATAATCAACGCTATAATATTTTATTTTATGGAGAGAGGTCATTTAGACAAGGTCTTTGAAGCAAAAGATATAATAAGTGATTTTGCCTTCACGACATTTTTATTAGGTTCACTACTAGCTCTTATAGTAATCCCTATGATAGCTAAAGACATGGAAAAAGGCAAATTCAAAGCGGATAATCGCGTACATAAAATAGAGCAGTTTTTACCAGACCATATACTACTTATTTCTCTAGTTGTGGGGTTAATTGCCTGTTTTATATCTGTAGCATTATCAGCTGTAATAGTCTATTTATTCAATGCTAGCCCTCTTAATGTCACTCAAATGATGATATTCAAAGGCGTAATATGTTCCATAGCTGGAGCAATATCAGGATATCTTTGTATAATAAAGGTAGCCTATAGAAAATAAATTACTTATTCAAAAAAATGACCTTATTTCAGGTCATTTTTTTATACAAGCTTTTCAAAAATTCGTTGTTCTTCAACTTCTAATTTTTTTATTCTGTTATTTATCTCTTTATTATAAGAATCTATCCATTCTTCACTAGATAGATTGCTCTCTAGATAATAAGGATATCTTCTCTTCATACAGATCACTTCATTTTCAAGTAAGAAAATATTATTTTTTAAATCAGATATATCGTAATTTTTAACCTTCTTGATATTTAAGTTCTTAAGCAAAGTCAAAGTAGCATCATCGTAATTCAAATAAGCTTTTTTTGCCTTTGCCCACAGCTCTTTGCTCTTTAAATTATAAATAGCAGGATGCATAACAGAAACTACATCGAAAAATAGAGAATCAACTAAATCCTTTTTATCGTTGTTTTTTTCTCTCATTTCTAGTATTTGCTTTGAATCTTCACATTTTTTCTCTAATTCACAAATTTGCTTAGTTATTAACTCAGTTTTTACTTCTATCTGTTTTTCTATATTTCTTATTTCTCTTTCTCTTTTCAAACCAAAATAATTTTCATATATGTCCTGTTTTATTTTTAATATTTTGATGTTTTTATTGTGGTTCAATTCTTTTATCATTAAGTGACCAAAATGAAATAGATATCTTGACTCTATATAAGGTCCCTCCCTCATTATCAATCTATTTTTTTCGAATAGTAATTTGATGTATTTATTCAAAAGGATATCATATTCATTATTTATTTTCATACAAAACCCTCCCCCTTAAAAGTTTTTATTTTTTATTTTATGAAAACAAAACTTCTAATGACATCTAAATACTATTCTTTATTAAATAGTAGATACTACATTTTGTACGAAAATTCCTCTTTTAATCTTAACATTTTACAATTTTCACATCATATATTTATATTATTATTTGTCATAAAATATTTTTATGTCTATCTTTAAAACAAAAATCCTGCAAATCTTTATAGTAGATTCGCAGGATTTTTTATTAAATAACTTCAAGCCATTTTTTAACTTCTGCGTATATATCTTGCTCTTTTAAAATTGCAGATATAATCGCATATCCATCTGGATTAAATGGTTTTAATTTGCCTACATTACCTAAGTTGATGCCACCTATTACTACAAATGGTAAATTGACCTTTTTCTGTATTTCTTCTAGAGTTTTAAAAGATACGCTCTTTGCATCTAATTTAGTGCTTGTAGAAAACATAGTTCCTACTCCTAAGTAATCAGCACCGTCTTCTTTTGCCTTTTGAGCTTCTTCTAATGTTCTAGCTGAAACACCTAGTATTTTGTCTTCTCCTATTAATTTTCTAGCGCTTTTGGCATCTATATCGCTTTGACCTACGTGAACACCATCTGCATCACATAATAGCGCTATATCTATTCTGTCGTTTATTATAAATTTTACGCCGTATTTTCTAGTTAATTCTCTTAATTTAAGGGCCTTTTCTAAAAATTCTCCTCCATCTACGTCCTTTTCACGAAGCTGAAGCATAGTTGTGCCTGCTTTTAATCCGTCTTCAATACATTTATAAAAATCACGACCTTCTAGTATATTTGAATCTGTAATCAAATACATTTTAAGATCTTTTCTCAATCTTTCTCTATCTATCATAATTACCTCCATTCAATTATGCACTAGCTTGGCTGTTTTTATTGGCTTCCTTTTTAATTTTTCCTATAGGAAGTATTGTAGCTACTATTGAACTTAATAATCCTTCTACTCCTTCACTAGAGAAGTTGTATATTATTGAATATAACCATGGTCCCATATTAAATCCTTTAGCATATGCAGAAAAATATACTACTCCTGATATTACATGTACCCAACATTTCAAAAATACTACAATAAAACAACCAAAGAATATTTTCTTTTTAGAACCAGCTCCAAGCATTCCACTAAGTCCTAAAATCATTGGTGGTATTATAAAGTCTAAGAATAATTGTATTGGATGTATTATATACCCTCCAAATAAGCTTAAAACTCCTGCTATTAAACCTGCTGTCATACCTTCAACTGGACTGTATATAAGTCCTATTAGAAGTATTGGTAATGATGGCAATAAGCTTATACCCCCACCTTGTGGATATTGTATAAATGTTATATTGCCAAGTATAAATGATATTCCTGAAAACATAGCTATAACTACCATTTTTTTGACAGTTAATTTAAAATTTCTAAGTTTTATTAAATATAAAACTAATGGTATAAAACAAATTGCTACAAGTATATAATTAAGATTCATAAATACTCTCCTTTCTTATTCACCTTTGTAAGCCATATTCCAGAATTCTAACTCGTACATACTAGCTCTTACAAATATATCTTTTAATTGTTCTTTTCTTTCGTCGCTTAAATCATTGCAAAGTTCATTCGTAAAATCTATCCATTCATTTGTACATTTTGAGTATTCATCGCCTGCATAAGTTTCTATCCAGCTCTTATAGAAATTTCCTTCTAGTTTGTCTTTATACTTTTCTTTTAATTTAAGTCCTATATAGCCATAACTCCATGTACAAGGTAAAACTCCTGCAACTATATCCTCTACAGTTCCTGTAAGTGATATTGACTTCATATAGCTTGTATAACTTTCATTAGTTAAATTAAGTTTGTACTTGTATTCTATTTCATCTATATTTTCTCCAAAATCGTCTCTCAAGTACATGATGTGGTTTGCAGTTTCATTTTCTATACTTCCAGCAATACCTTCATTAAACATTTTAAGTTCTTTTAAATTTCTACTTTTGACGCATGCCATAGCATATACTTTTGCGTATTCTATTAAATACAAGTAATCTTGGATCAAATATTTTCTAAATTTTTCTTTATCTAAAGTTCCTTCTCCAATTTCTTTTAAAAAAGGATGTTCTAGATATTTATCCCATATTTCTTTACTATTTTCGTATAAGTAATCTGTAAATAACATCAGGCTCTCCTTATAATTTAAATATTTGGCTATAAACACGCAACTTAAAACCAAGCTACGTGTTTTTAATCAATCTTATAATTCTACTTTTGCATATTTTTCAAAAGTTTCAACATCTAAAGAATCTATTTGATCAAATAAATAAGTTTTGAAAGTTCCAACAGCAGGATTTGTAACATCTGCTAATTCTCCACTTAAGCTCATAGATAATGTTCCCATAAATGCTGCATCTATTGGTTTGTCTGTGCAAGGTAGGAAGCTTCCTATCAAACTAGAAGACATACAACCTGTTCCAGTTATCTTTTTAAGCTTTGCACTTCCATTAAATATTTTATATACCTTTTCTCCATCGCTTACTAAATCAGTTATACCTGAAGCTACTACTACACAGTTTAATTTTTTAGCAACAGCCTTTACTATATCTGAAGCATCAGAGCCGTCATCAAAAGAGTCAACTCCTTTTCCTGCTACATCTAATCCTCCTATGAATTTAATTTCAGATATATTTCCTCTAACTACAGTAAATTGAACTTCATTTAGTAGTTTATTAGTAAGCTCAGTTCTTGCTTTGCTCGCAAACACACCAACTGGATCTAGTACTACTGGTTTATTAAATTTATTTGCAGCCTTTCCTGCTTTTACAAATAAGTCTAAATATGGTGAGTTCATAGTTCCTATATTTATAACTACTGCACTTGCTACTGAAACCATATCCTCTACTTCTTCATACGAAAAACTCATAAGAGGGCTAGCTCCTATTGCTAAAGTCATATTTGCACAATCTGTTATTGTTACGTTGTTAGTATAGTGAAGCACTAATGGATTTAATTCTTTTACTTTATTTATTAATTCGTACATTTTTTATCTCTCCCAATTTATATTTTTTATTTTATGATTAGTCTATATCTTCAAATTTATAGAAATGGTTTACAGGTCCTACACCGTGACCTATATCAAAGCTACGTTTAATAGCTTCTGTTATGTACTCCTTGCTAAGTCTAACTGCTTCTATTACATCGTATCCTAGTGCTAAATGAGCAGTTATAGCAGAAGATATTGTACAACCTGTTCCATGTGTATTTTTCTTATTTATTCTAGGACAAGAGAATACTTCAAATACATCTTCTCCCATAAGCACGTCTACAGCATCTCCATCTAGATGTCCACCCTTCATAAGCACGTACTTAGGTCCTAGTTCAAGTATTTTTTTGCCTGCTTTTTTCATATCTTCAACGCCGTCTATCTTCATTCCAGTTATTTCTTCTGCTTCTGGAACGTTTGGTGTTATTAGATAAGCCATTGGAATTAAATATTTAATTAAATTTTCCTTAGCTTCTGGTCTAAGTAGTGAATAACCGCTCTTAGATATCATTACTGGGTCTACTACTAAAATTTCTGGTTTGTATTTTTTTAGGTTTTCTACTATTTCTAAAATAATTTCCGGGCTTGAAACCATCCCAATTTTAACCCCTTTAGGTGGAATATCTTCAAATACTGCCTTCATTTGTCCTTTTATTATTTCCTTGCTAAGCTCTTCTACATCGAATACACCTTCTGTATTTTGAGCAGTTATAGCAGTTATAACACTCATGCCGTAAGTTCCTATAGCACTAAATGTCTTTAAATCTGCTTGTACCCCTGCTCCCCCTGAAGAATCAGAGCCTGCTATTGTAAGTGTTGGAATCTTGTAATTTCTCATTTTTTACCTCCTAAATAAAAAAAGCTGTACCCATATAGGTACAGCATACGTTTCTAAAGATATTATATGTATGCTTTCCTACGCTGGCATTATCCAGATCAGGTTTGAGGGTCAGTAAAACTTCTCAGCCAATGGCTCCCCTAGCAATATTATTTTAGCCTTATATTAAGATTAGTCTTTATTCAATTATTTGTCAATACAATATAAATTTTTTAATCCATGATTTTCATTTTCAGTATTTTCACAATAATTTAAAATATTTCCCCTGTGAAAGCCTTGAACTTCCAAGCCTTCTCGTTCTTTTAAATTTTTTAAAAATGATTCTGGATTTTCGATTATATCGAGCTTTTGTCTCCTTGTCTTGGATTTTATTTTATACTCTAATTTCATAGCATCGCTTTTAGTTTTGCATAAAAAGTAAATTTCTAATTTTAAAAATCCTCTAGCTCTTGTATATTTGGAATTAATTCCATTTTTATGCTCTTTGATTCTCCTATTTATATCAGTCGTGTAACCTGTATATAGAGAATTATCCTTACATCTAATTATATACGTATAACAACACATATCCTCTCCATACTTAACAATTATAAATTTTATTTGTAACTTATTTTATATTATTATGTAAAAATTTACAATTCATATATATCATATCGCAAATAAAAATAACTAGACATATTAATTAAAAGTCTAGTTATTTTTATTTAAAGCTTATTTTTCGACCTCGATAGCATCTACTGGACAGCTCTCAGCAGCCTCCATAGTATCGTCGTGACAAGTATCTGGTACTTCTGATTCTATAGCACGCGCATATCCTTCGTCGGTAAGCTCAAACACCTCAGGACATATAGATGAACATAATCCACATCCTATACAAGTATCTCTGTCAACTCTTGCCTTCATATAAAATAAAACCTCCCTAGATTATTGTATTTAAACATATTATTTGTAAAACAAAAGCAATTAATTCATAAAATATTTTCAAAAAAAATTAGACTACTCTATTTAAAGTAATCTAATTTTATTCTAGAGATTTATTTTATTTTAAATTTAGGACTAATATATAATTATATAACGTAATCCACTACATAATCTTCAACTACACTAAGTTTACGATTTGGCTTTATTTTAGCTGGTATTCCAACTGCTGTACTGTTGCTTGGTACATCTTCTAGTACTACGCTGTTAGCACCTATTTTTACATTATCGCCTATATTTACTGGACCTAAAATTTTAGCACCAGATCCTATAAATACATCGCTTCCAATTGTAGGATGTCTTTTGAAAGTTGTTTCATTTCCTGTTGCCCCAATTGTTGCACCTTGGTAAATTGTAACTCTATCGCCTATTATTGCTGTTTCACCTATAACTACGCCACTACCATGGTCTATTAATATTCCCTCTCCTATTTGAGCTCCTGGATGTATCTCAATTTGAGTAAAGAATCTACCTAATTGGGATACAAGTCTTGCTAGGAAAAATCTCTTTTTAGTGTATAAAAAGTGGGATATTCTATAAAAAATCATAGCATGAACTGATGGATAAAGTAAAAATAATTCTACCTTGCTTCTTGCTGCTGGATCGGAATCCATTATATATTGTAAATCTTTTTTTATATAATTAAACATAACCTGTACGACCTTTCTTTATAAATTTTTAAAATATTCCCATAGACATATACTTGTCTACACCGTCGGGAGCTACTGTTACTATTACTTCATCTGGATTTTCATCTGATAATTTCATAGCTCCAAATATATTTGCTCCAGATGAAATTCCAACTAATATTCCTAGTTTATTTGCCATTAATCTAACTGTTTCATAAGAATCCTCATCTGATATAGTTATAACTCTATCT
>NZ_JALEXO010000223.1 GCF_022780145.1 Intestinibacter sp. | reverse complement strand
GAAATAGATAAAAATACTTATACAGTATTCGAGCTTGAAAGCGGCGTTCCGACTTATGCTTATGAATACGAACAAGCAGTTGAGGACGGATATTTAGTTGACTACAGAACTATAGAGGTAAAGACTAAAATAATGGAAAATGGTATAAAATACGATCAATTGTCAGACGAAGAAAAAGAACAGTATGAAGATACTTTTGATGATGATGAAAGAATTGACAAAGAAATTTCAAATACTGCTATTAATAAATGGCTATTTAATGCCGATACTATAGATTTAGTTTTGAGTAATCTTATGGAAAAAGGTTTGAAAATAGAAGGCGGAAATATCCTAGGAAAAACTATAATTTTTGCAAAAAGTCACAGACATGCAGTTGCAATAGTAGATAGATTTAACACTATTTATCCACAATACGGCGGTAAATTTGCTCAAGTTATAGATTACGACACTAAGTATGTCGACAATATAATTGATAATTTTAAACAAAAAGACAAGCTACCACAAATTGCAGTATCTGTGGATATGTTAGATACAGGAATAGATGTGCCTGAGATACTCAACTTAGTTTTCTTCAAAAAGGTCAAATCAAAGACTAAATTCTGGCAGATGATAGGTAGAGGAACTAGACTTTGCAAGGATTTACTTGGATTAGGGCTTGATAAGGATAAATTCTTGATATTTGATTACTGCAGTAACTTTGATTTCTTTAGAGAAAATCCAAAGGGATATGAAAGCAAGATAGTCCTTTCTCTAGATGAGAGATTATTCAACCTGAAGGTCGATATAATCAAGGAGCTTCAAGATATAAAATACTCAGATGAAGAATACGTCGAATATAGAAAGGTTCTATCAGAGAGTATTTATCAACAGATAAAAGCATTGCCGGATGAAAGCTATAGAGTTAGATTAAATGCTAAGTATGTGAATAAGTATAAAAATCAAGATAGCTTGAAGGTGCTTGGAGCTATTGAATCCAAGGAACTAAAGGATGAGATATCGCCACTTATCACGACTTTTGGTGAAGATGAGCTTGCCAAGAGATTTGACTTTGTAATGTACACTATAGAGTTTGCCAAATTATCTGAAACTAATGCTAGCAGAGGAATCAAAAGTGTTATATCCACAGCTAATCAGTTAGCTAGATTAGGAACTATACCTCAAGTCAAGGCTCAAAAATGTATAATAGACAAGGTTAGAAATGAAGATTTTTGGGAAGATGTAAGTATAAATGATCTTGAAGAAGTTAGAGAGGCTATGAGGGAGTTAATACAATATATTGAACCAGATATTACACGCATATACTATACACAATTTGAAGATATGATAGTAACAGAAGCTTCAAATGGAGCTATGTACAACATAAACGACTTGAAAAATTACAAGCAAAAGGTAGAGCATTACTTAAAAGAACACACAGACGACATGGTAATCTACAAGCTTAGAAATAATAAAAAGATAACAAAACAAGACTTACAAACTTTAGAGGATATAATGTGGAATCAGCTTGGAACTGCATCAGATTATGAAAAGGAATTTGGGGATATGCCATTAGGTAAGCTAGTCAGAAAAATAGTTGGACTAGATAGACAAGCGGCAAATGAAGCATTTTCTGAGTTTTTAAATAGTGAGACATTAAATTCTACACAAATTCACTTTGTAAAGCTTATAGTAGATTATATAGTTAAAAATGGATTTGTAGAGGACAATAAAATTTTTATGGAGGATCCATTTAGAAGTGTGGGAAATATAACTCAATTGTTTAAAAATAATATGGACGATGCTAGAAAAATCCTAGATATTATAGGAAACATCAAGAAAAATTCAGAAGAATTGACAGAAGAAGCATTCTAAATCAAAGCTAGTAAAATTTATGTATTTTTTAGATACATTAAATTTACTAGCTTTTTTTGTGCAAGGACTTGCAAAAAACAAAATATGTGTTAATATATTTAATATAGTAATATATTAACACATATTTTGATGAAAGGAGTGTGCTAAATTATGAAAAATGAGTTTTATTTAAAGAATTTTACTAGTAAATGGATAAAATACAGTGATTACGATATGAGAGAGGATTCAAACGGCGATATTTATGTAATTCCAGCAGAAAACAGCAATTATACAATTTACGATCCATTTGAAAAATCGAATAAAATTTTATTTGATTTAATTGATTTGGGGGATGAAGCATTAAAAGCGGAGCAAGATAAAGCTGCGATTTACAATAAATTAATTTTATTTGTGAAAAATTACGGCTTACTTGGTCTAATAAGTTCGAGTGTGTATAACAGAAATATAGTAGGAGAAGAGAGTGTATTATTTACACAAAATAATATAATAAGCAATACAATAGAAAACCTAGAAAATAATAATATTATGAAGAGCGATGAATATATAAAATTATTTACGACTTTTGCGACAGAAGAGGATATATATACGAGGGAGTTTGATGAGCATTTAACTGTTGTGAAGGCTGAGGATTCACCTAGATTCTATGGTAAGAAGCCATTGGTAATGGATATAGTATTTTCTAAGTTTTATGCAGAAAGAGTAGATTGGATATTAGAATACGCCAAGAATATATCAAAAAATTTAAATCAACTGATAATCTACAAAAATGCTAACTTAACTGAGCCAGTGGAGATAATGCCAGATAAATTTAATCCACAAAAAATAGGATTTACAGTAGCGATGTTCGATAAGCCTCAGATTAAATGGGATTTTGATTCTCTACAATCTACTATTGATGTAATATACGCATTTGCCTTGACTGACGATAATAGCATATTAAACCGCTGTAGTTATTGCAATAAGGCGTTTTTTGCAAAAACAGATAGAGAAAAATACTGCTCTCCTTCATGTAGAAACTGTGCAAATGTAGTAAAAAGCAGAAATAAGAAAAAAGCATTAAAAAATCAAACAGATAAAGCTGACGAGGATAAAAAAATTAGAGAAAAAATAAAAAAATTCAAAGGTGGTGAAAATGATATGAAAAACGAAAAACGCAAACAGGTGATATATGAATACAAAGAAAAGAAAACAACAGGTGGTGTCTACAAAATAACTAATATAGAAACTGGAAAGAGCCTGATAAAAGGTGAGATAGATTTAAAATCAATGGAAAATAGATTTAATTTCTCAGTATCAATCAATAGCTGTCTAAATCCAAAGCTTCAAAGTGACTGGAAAAAATATGGACCAAAATCTTTTAAATTTGAAATATTAGAAGAAATAGAAAAGAAACCAGAATTAGATAATAGACAATTTAAAAAGCAATTAAATGAATTAGCTGAAAAATATATCGAAAAACTAGATAAAGAAAAATTATATTAAAAATGTATAAAAAATAAAATTGTGCCAATAATATAAATGTATATTTAAACTTGCACAATTGAGCTCAATTATAAATATATAGACCGATATCCTTTAGATTATATAGTTTAAGGGATATCGGTTCTTAATTTTTATTCGACTATAAAGGTATCGATATCTTTGGCATCAGTGTATTCTGTAAGCAAGTTTTTAAATTCTTCCATCCATTTTTCTAGATCATCACTGCCATCAAATGAATAGATTACACTTGCTACATTTCTTTCGCCTTCTTTGATCATAGCTCTTTGGCTGTCACTAGTTGGATTTCCAAATGGACCTTCTTCATCGTATAGAGTAGGAAGGTGTTCGATATTTACAGATGATTTTCCTATTCCATCGTAATTTTCACCGTCTGGAACTCTCTTCAATGTTATATTTTCAGATACACAGCTCAAGTCGTAAGAGCCTATAGAATATCCAGAGCAAACAGAGATGATATTGTTGATTTCAACTACATTATTTATATTGTAAAGACCCTTGCCTTTTACTATTCTTCTAAGCATTGCTTCTGAAGCGTTTCTGTAAGAGGATGGAGATTTTCCAAGTGCTTTGTACGCCTTTCTTGTAGTGTGTATGTGGTTTATTTTTACTATATCTTCTGTAACGTATTTGTTTTCTAATTCTGATATAATAGAATTAAATTTATCTAAAAGAGAATCAGAAGTTTTTTCTACAGTTACAGAATATGTTAATATTCCTAAAGTTGCATTAGGACAAAGTGATTTTATTTCGCTGTCAATTGAAAAATTCATTTTATTTTTCGCCTCCTAATAATTTGTTAACTAACTGATTATA
>NZ_JALEXO010000057.1 GCF_022780145.1 Intestinibacter sp. | reverse complement strand
AAAGCTATTCTCTTATATGCTTCTGCTACTTCTGGATATCCTTCTCTATCTGCTTGTCTACTCATTGCTAAGTACATTCCTACTTCTGTACATTCTCCTGTGAAGTTAGCTCTTAAATCTTCTACTACTTGTTCGTCTACTCCTTTAGCAACACCTATTCTGTGTTCGTCAGCCCATACCATTTCGCCTTTCATTTCTTCAAATTTTTCAGCTCCTACATGGCATACTGGACATTCTGCTGGTGCAGTTTCTCCTTCATGTATATATCCACATACTTGGCATACCCATTTTTTCATAGTTAAATTCCTCCTAAATATTATAAATTTGTTAAAAGTTTATTTGCTATTAAATATATTTATATTTTTATTAAAATATTTAATTTTAAATTTATGTTTAATATATACCCATAGAAATAATCTTAAAACATTTTCTACAACAATTTTACTATTTTTAATCAATTTTTTCAATAATTTCAAATTTTTTTTTATCGTAATATTAAACTTCATATCCTAAAGTTAAATATATGTTTTCAAGCTCTTCTCTCATTTTTTCATTGCCCTTCGCTGTTACTTGTGAGCACATAGTTGGCTTGTATTTTCCAGCTACCATTTTAGCAGCAAATGCCATACAAGTAGCTTCACCACATTTACCGCAATTTAATCTTGGAAGTACCTCATATACATCAAATGGACTCGGTAAATTACGTTTTTCATCACTTGGCTTTATGCTGTCCTTTTTGTCGTAACAGTCGTTTACAAAATCCTTTATGTAATCTAAGGTTTCAAATGCATCTGTTTCGTTTAACAATTTAGATACCTTGACATCATTTGCTGTAAGCACTATTATTTTAGGTCCGTAATTATATGTTAAAGTTTGTCCTTTTTTATTGTATATTGCAGTTTTTAAATAAGTATTTAAATAAGGGAAAAGCTCCGTAATATCCCTTGATAAAGTTGCAACTACTCTTATTCTATTTGCATCTGTTGTACATGGTTGTATAAAACTTAAATTAATTTCTTCTAAATACATTTTTTTCTCCTACCTTTTATATTTATTTATAGATTATTTAATGCATCTACTAATTTATCTATATCTTCCTTTTTATTAAAATATCCTATTCCTATTCTAAGTGTTCCCCTCTGTTTCGTACCGATTATTTCATGTGCAGTTGGAGCACAGTGAAGTCCTGCTCTTAGCATTATGTCGTATTTTTGATCTAGTATAGCTCCTACATCTTCTGGTCTTTTGTCCTTTATATTGAAGCTTATTACACTAAGCATTTTATCTGTATCCTTTGGACCGTAGATTTCTATGTCCTTTACAGTTTGTAATTTTCGTAATGCGTATTCAGTCAATTCTTTTTCTCTATTGTGTATTTTTTCTATTCCCTCTTTATTTAAAAATTTAACTGCCTCTCTAAGACCAGCTATACCACTTACATTAGAAGTACCTGCTTCTAAATGGTTAGGGTAGTAGTCAGGTTGATATTCATAAGCTGAATCTCCACCAGTTCCACCTGCCTTTTGAGGAGTGATATATATGTCTGTATTTATCACAAGTCCTCCAGTACCCATAGGTCCCATCAAGCTCTTATGTCCTGTAAATGCCAAAATATCTATATTGTCTCTTTGGACATCTATATCCATAGCTCCTGCACTTTGCGCTGCATCTACTAAAAATGTTATATTGTTTTCTCTTGCAATTTTTCCTATTTCTCTTATAGGCTGGATTGTACCCAATACATTTGAAGCCTGTGTAAATACTATTAATGCTGTATCTTCTCTTATGTACTTTCTTAAATCTTCAGGATTAGTTATTCCATCTTCTGTACATTCTACAGTATCTATTTTTATATTTCTCTCTTTTTCTAGAGTTTTTAAACATCTCCATACTGCATTGTGCTCTAAGCTACTAGTTATAACA
This sequence comes from Intestinibacter sp., assembly GCF_022780145.1. Classification (GTDB taxonomy): domain Bacteria; phylum Bacillota; class Clostridia; order Peptostreptococcales; family Peptostreptococcaceae; genus Intestinibacter. The sequence goes on along the minus strand of NZ_JALEXO010000057.1, from coordinate 271 downwards.
TGGTCGTTTTCCTTTAAAATTCCCCTCATAGCTATATTTAAGGAATCTGTTATATTGCTTGTAAAAACAACCCTCTTTGGATCGTCGAAATTAAAAAGCTTTCCTATTAATTTACGACATTCATAAATTATGTAGTCTGATTGCATAGCTTTTTTATAAGAACCTCTGCCTGAAGAAGTTCCGTTGTTCACCATAAAATCGTATACTGCATTTGCAACAGCTTCTGGCTTTGGATAAGAAGTCGCCGCATTATCTAAATAAATCCCCATTT
>NZ_JALEXO010000049.1 GCF_022780145.1 Intestinibacter sp. | reverse complement strand
TAAGCTATTTAGCAAAGCAAAAGTTTACTTTGGAGAGCCGATTTCACTTGAGCAATATTACAAACAAAAGCTTACTAGCGAAGATCACGAAAAAATAGCTGAAGAAATAATGGGAGTTATAAAAGACAATTACAACAAGCTTTCAAATGGAGATTTATAATAAGGAGGTCCCCAATGAAAATTAAAATTGCTAAAAACGCAGGCTTTTGCTTCGGTGTAAAAAGAGCTATGCAGATGGCAAGTGATGAGCTAGACGACAAAAGCACAAAGGTATATTCACTTGGTCCTTTAATACATAATAAGCAAGCAGTCAGCAAATACGAAGAAAAAGGCCTTAAGGTAGTAGAAGCAATATCAGAAATTCCTGCTGACGAAAGAGTAATTATAAGATCTCACGGAGTAGGAGAAAATATATACAACGAAGCTCACAGTAAAAGCATAAAAATAGTAGACACTACATGCCCTTTTGTCAAAAAAATTCATGAAATAGTAAATGATTTTTATAAAAAGGGATATAAAATTATAATAATAGGAAACAAAAATCATCCAGAGGTTATAGGAATAAACGGATGGTGTGATGACAGTGCCGTAGTTATAAAGACTATAGACGAAATAGATCAAATAGATTTCGACGAAAATCAAAAATACTGTGTCGTCAGCCAGACTACAGTAGATGTAGACGACTACGAAAAAATAACTTTAAAGCTAGCCTCTGTACTAAAAGACGCCACAATAAAAAACACTATCTGTTCTGCAACTAAGGAAAGACAGCTATCAGCTAAAAGCTTAGCTAAGGAAGTCGACTGTATGATAGTTATAGGCGGAAAGCATAGCTCTAATACACAAAAGCTAGTAAATATCTGTAAAGAAGTTACCAATACTTTTGCTATTGAGACAAAGGATGAGCTAGATAAGGAAGAACTAAAAAAATACAGATTAGTCGGAATAACTGCAGGAGCTTCTACTCCTGATTGGATTATATCTGATGTAATAGAATTTTTGGAATCTATATAATTTAAAATAGCTAGATTTCTAGGAGATAAAACTAGATATCTAGCTATTTTTCACATCAATTCAAAAATATCCTTTGAAGATGTTTTTATATATTTTATAAATTTCTTTACAGCTGGAACTAAATAACTGTTTTTCTTATATGCTAGATAAATACTTCTATCGCAATTTAAGTTATTTATTTTTAGCTGTTTTATCTTGAAGTTTTCAGGATTCATGATGTTTGCGACAAATGCAACTCCAAATCCCTCTGATACTAATCCGTAAATTCCATTTTCGTCCTCAGCTTCACATATGATTTTAGGAGATATACCTTCTCTATTAAAAATATTTTTAGTCTCTATTCCAAGGGCAGTGTTTTTTTCGTATGCGACAACTGGATACTTCTCTATATCCTTTAAATCTACAGATTCTAATTCGCTTAGCGGATGATCTTCTGGAACTATTATAAGAAATTCATCCCTGAATAGTAAATCAAATACTATATCTGGTTCATTTTCGACGTAAGAGCAAAATACAACATCGTATTTTGAATTTTTAAGGCCAGCTACTAAATCAGCAGTTATTCCCTGTCTAAAAGTAAATGTTATATCTTTATTGTTTTCTAATTCTAAAAACGCCCTTACCTTTTTGGGTATAAAATAAGAAGCTAAAGGGGATATATAAGCTATATCTATATGACCATTTGTTTCACTAGTGACTTGCTTTAATTTTTTTTCACCTATTTCTAGAGTATTTAATGCCTCCTCAACGTACTCTAAATATAATTTTCCATACTTAGTCAGCTTTACATTTCTTCCTTGTCTTTCAAATAAATATGTACCGAGTTCATTTTCTAAATTCGAAATCGCTTGACTTAAACTCGGTTGAGATATATTTAGCTCGTCGGCTGCATTTCTAAAATGCTGCAATTTTGCCACTGTCTTAAAGTAATAAAGTTGATTTAAATTCATATTTTCACATCCTAAATAATTTTAAAAAGAGTATACCATAATTGATAGTTAATTCCTATCAAAAATCACAAAAATTAGTATTAGATTTATCATATTGTAGGTATTATAATAAAAATATGATTAGCGATAAAAAATTAACAAAGTTATTTTATATATACGCAAAACTTAATGGAAATTAATGTTAAAATATTTATACTAAAAATAAAAACAAAGGGGAAATACTATGAAAAAAGTAGTTGAAGTTAGAAATTTAAAACTAGGTGAAGGTATTCCAAAAATATGTGTACCTTTAGTAGGAAAAACAGACGAAGAAATAATATCAGAAGCTGAATATTTAAAAGACTTAAAATTAGATTTAGTTGAATGGAGAGTCGATCACTATGAAGGAGTTGAAGATTTAGATAAAGTAAAAAACATACTTTCAGCTCTTAGAGATAAAGTTGGCGACTTACCTATACTATTTACTTTCAGAAGTAAAAAAGAAGGTGGAGAAAGAGAAGTTTCAGATGAATACTACGCAGATCTAAATAAAAAAATAGCTGAAACAAAAATGGTAGATTTAATAGATGTAGAATTATTCACTGGAGATGAAATAGTAAAAGACATAGTAGAATTTGCTCACCAAAACGGCGTAAAAGTAGTAATGTCAAACCACGATTTCTTCAAAACACCAGAAAAAGAAGAGATAATAAAAAGACTTTGCAAAATGCAAGACTTAGGTGCAGATCTACCTAAAATAGCAGTTATGCCTAACACATCAGAAGATGTAATAACTCTACTAGCTGCTACTGAAGATATGTCAACTAAATACGCAAAAACACCAATTATAACAATGTCTATGGGAGGACTTGGACTTGTAAGCCGTCTAGCTGGAGAAACATTTGGTTCAGCGCTTACATTTGGAGCAGCTAAGGTTGCATCAGCTCCAGGACAAATATC
>NZ_JALEXO010000008.1 GCF_022780145.1 Intestinibacter sp. | reverse complement strand
CATAAAATTTAATTTTTTATAATCAAAGTCTCCCAATAGCTCAAAGAATTTTATCCCTTTATATCTATATGTCGGAATAAAATTTAATTTTATGATTTCCTCCATATTGTACAGCCCAAGACCTACATAAAACACAATTACATTTTTATCCTTTATTTTTTCATAATTTTCTTTTATAAAATCTATCCCCTTTATACGACCATTTTCTATACATCCGCCAAATACTATATTTTCGTATTTTTTTAAATCGGAATTTCTTATATCAGACAATTCATACAAATCTGCATTTGTTTTTATAGCAAGCCAACCAGCGTATTTTTTTGTAGTATTGTATTTCGTTTTATAAATGATCACTGTTTTGTTCATAATAAAACCTCCAATTATTTACTATTAATTAATAATTAGAGGTTTCCTTTTACTTTCCTTTATTATTTTGTAGTTATACTTATCCTATACAAACATTTTATCTCCCAATAGCACAAAATTTTGTAGCATTAAAAATGCCTTTATATCTATTTTTTCATCTGACTCTAAAATAGCCTCTGCTTCTTGTTGTGATACTAAAATAGTCTCTATATCTTCGTTTGCTTCTAAGTAATCCCTACTTATTTCGCCATCACATGTGCAGAAAACAAGCGCAACTGATTCATCTGTCATCCCCGGTGAAAGATAAGTCTTACCCTTACTGTATTTTTTATTTATTTCTAGTAAATTCAATCCAGTTTCTTCCTTTAGCTCTCTTCTGACAGTTTCTAATATATCTTCACCATGATCTACAAGTCCTGCTGGCACTTCGTATATATAATTGTTTACAGGAACTCTGAATTGCTTTATAACTACTAGTTTTTTATACTCTACATGATATGCAATTATTGCCACTGCATCCACATTGTCTTCTTTTCCATTTAGATAGATATCTTGTATATTCTCTTTGCTCTTTCTAGTCACAACTGACCAGTGTTTATCTTGATTTAATTTATTTACATATTCTAAATCGTATAAACTTATAAATTTTCCCTCTACAATACTGTTTACATTTTTTATTCTCTTTGACAAAACACTCACCCTTTCTATTTGAAAATTAGACGACTATATATCCTCTATCCTCAGTATTTTTTATATATTCATTTACAATATTAATATAATCTATTTCTTCTTTTTTTATTATTCTATCTGATTTACCTTGTTTTAAAATCATATTTTTTATCTCTCTTTTTATTTTCTCTACAGCCTCTTTATTTAAATCTCTTGTATCTAATATTTTTTCGTATTTTACTTCAAACATCCTTATATAATATATTTTATATTTAAATTCATCTATTTTCATCCAAAATACTATATTTCTCTTTAAATTCACGAGATTTTTTTGTTTTCTGACTATTGAAGAAAATAAATCGATTTCTTCTTTTATAACGGCTGCCTTTTCAAAATTCAAATTTTCTATTTGAGAGTTCATCTCTTTTTTAAGCTGTCTTACTACAAAATGAGATTTACCGTTTAAATCAGCCTCTATATTTTTTATCGTGCTGTATTTTAAAGTTTCATCTACCTTTCCCCTACATGGCGCTATACATTTTCCTAAATCATATCTTATACATTTAGTAGGCCTAGAGCATATAGGAAGCTTATAGACCTTTACTAAGATATCCTTTATAGCAGTCATCTTTCTCCCAAAGGAATAAGGTCCGAAGTAAATACCGTCATCATCTATATCGTCTTTTACTTCTATCAAATTATGATTATTTTGATTTAGACTCAAATACTTGTACTTGTCGTAGTTTTTCAATAACGTGTTGTACATCGGCTTTATCTCGTGTATATACCTGCACTCTAGTAAAAGAGCGTCAAATTCTGTATCTGTCCTTATTATCTCTACATATGATACATTTTTAATCATCCTCTTTATCTTTCTAGAATGGCCTCCTCCTTTGAAAAAATAGCTCTTGACGCGATTTTTTAAATTTTTAGACTTACCGACGTATATTGTAAAATCGTCCTTGTCCTTCATAAGGTAAATCCCTGGACTATTTGGCAGTTCGTTTAATTCATCTAATTTATAAACCGATTTTTTCATTTTATAAGCTAGACTCTCCACTTTCTATATTTTTAGGCTTTGGATTTCTCTCAGCTACAAATGCAGCTATTAAAATTACAGCTCCTCCTATCAGCTGCCATACTGAAAAAGGCTCTTTTAATAAGAATATACTAAATAATATAGATGAAACTGGATCTAGATATCCCAATATAGCTATACTTTGAGCTTTTAAATCATTCATAGCTGAAAAATACAAGCAGTACGCAATTCCCGTATGAGCTATACCTAAAATCAAGATAAGTACTATAGATTTTGCTCCATCAAATGTTATCTGATTTCTAAGTATTACCCATGGAACTAAGACCATACTCGCCATGAAAAGTTGTATAAATGTCTTCTTGTAATCGTCTACATTTTTTATAAACTTATTCAATATAACTACAGATGCATAAAGACACGCTGCTAAAAACGCGTTAAATACACCCTTCGCTAAATCAATATTAGCTGAAGATGCTCCTTGAGTTTTTACAATTAAAACTAACCCTATCATGGCGCATATTACAGCTACGACCTTTTTTAAAGTCAGCTTTTCCTTTAAAAAAATAGGTGATACAAATATAACTATAACTGGTGCAAGATAGTATACAATTGTCGAATTTGAAACAGTCATGTAGTTGTAGGAATTAAATAAAAACACCCAATTTAAGCCTATCGCCATACCTGATATTACAAGTACGATAATACTTTTTTTGTCCTGTTTTTGATTATTTTCATAATCGTCAACTTCTAATTTTTTCTTTCCCTGCATTTTAGCCAGTAAAACTACACCTAAAAAAGCACTCCCTATAATACCTCTAAAAAATGCTATCTCGACAGAATCTAAAGATATATTTTTTACAAATACTCCTATACTCCCCCAAAGTAGCATCGCAATTAATACTTTTATCGTCGCTTTATTCATAAAAATCCTCCCCTTCATGTAGAATAATTACAACCATTTATCGATTAATTCTTTTATATCGCAGTGTACATAGTCTCTTACGTCACTTCCCTTTACTGAATAAGAAGTTCCCTTTGCAAAAAATATAGAATTTGAAGTGTACTCTTCATCAGCATCCTTGTCGTATCCATATCTTTGTATAACCTCTTCTGGGTTGTGGCATTCGTCATAGCCTGCAAAGTTAAATGAAATCTTACCTGTACCCCTTGTAAAAGAAATTAATTCCAACTGATAGTCCATAAACGTCGCAACTGGTCCTCTTCCAGTTATTGTTGACTTTCCATTTATGCTCTGAGGAACATCGAATGTGCCGTTTAATTTTTGGATATCGGACATCACTCTTCCCAAGTAGTTGTCCTCGACCTCTATTTCAAAATTGTAAAATGGCTCCAAAATTATATTTTCACTCTGTTCTATTCCCTGTCTTATGGCTCTATATGTACATTGTCTAAAATCTCCACCGCAAGTATGTTTTATATGTTCTTTACCAGTTAGCAAGGTTATCTTCAAATCAGTTAGTTCAAATCCACATAGTATTCCGTGGTGTTTTCTCTCAAATACGTGTTTTTTTATTAAATTTTGGTGTCCTACACTCAAATCGTCTATATGCGCCTTGCTCTCAAATACAATACCTCCCCCTCTAGTATTTGGCTCTATTTTTAAGTGAACTTCTGCGTAATGTTTTAGAGGTTCGTAGTGACCACTTCCTA
>NZ_JALEXO010000344.1 GCF_022780145.1 Intestinibacter sp. | reverse complement strand
AAGAATAAATCCAGGAAATATAGGTAGCATAGATAGAGTAAAAGCAGTCGTAGAAAAGTGCAAGGAAAGAGATCTAAAAATAAGAATAGGCGTAAATGGAGGTTCTCTTGAAAAGGAACTGCTTAAAAAATATGGATCACCTACAGCTAAGGCGCTAGTCGAAAGTGCTATGGGACATGTAAAAATACTTGAGGATTTAGATTTTCACAATATAGTTATATCTTTAAAATCGTCAAATATCTATACAGCAGTAGAGGCATACGAGCTTATGAGCCAAAAGGTCGACTATCCACTCCATATAGGTATAACAGAAGCAGGTGGAGTTAGAGCAGGTACTATAAAATCTTCAATTGGTATAGGCTCTCTACTTCTAAAGGGTATAGGAGACACTATGAGAATTTCTCTTACAGGAGATCCTGTAGAAGAAGTAAAGGTAGGCAAGGACATCCTTAGAAGCTTGAATTTATTAAATGACAAAATAAAAATAGTATCTTGCCCAACTTGCGGTAGATGCAATATCGACTTGATAAAAATTGCAAATGAAGTCGAAGAAAAAATACAAGACATAGATAAAAACATGACTGTAGCTATAATGGGATGTGTAGTAAACGGTCCTGGAGAAGCTAGAGAAGCAGATATCGGTATAGCTGGAGGTAAAGGTCAGGGAATTTTATTTAAAAAAGGCGAGACTGTAAGAAAAATACCAGCTGATAAACTAGTGGAAGAATTACTAGATGAAATAAATAAATTTGAAGTAGAGAAATAATGTAGAGGTTTCAGTAAAATAGGGGGATTTTATGGTTAAATTTGATGTAACTAATGAATTAATGTGTATAGTAAAAGGTAGTGGAAGGTTTTACGCTAAAAAAGGCTCTATGGTGGCATATAAAGGTGATTTTAGATTTGAAAAACTATTATTAGGTCCAAATAATGGAGGTGGACTAGGAGGAGCGATTATAGGACATCTTCAAAGACGATTGACTGGTGAAAATATGCCTATAATGTCTGTAGAAGGAAGAGGAGAGGTCTATCTAGCTGAAAATGCCTACCATGTAGATGTCGTACATTTAGAACCAGGTGATTCAATAAATGTTGAAAGTGAAAATTTACTTGCATTTACAGAGGATCTTACATATTCAACTACTTTTGTAGGGTCAGGTGTAATATCTCAGAGAGGTTTATTTTCTACATATTTGAAAAACAATACAAATTCAGTCCAAGATGTGGCTATAATAACAGATGGAAACCCACTTATAATAGAAGCTCCTTGCTGCGTGGACCCAGATGCTGTCGTAGCTTGGACAGGTAGAAAGCCAGAAGCTAGGGTCGCTCAATTATCTTGGAAGACTTTCATAGGACAGACATCTGGAGAATCATATCATCTTCAATTTAGTGAACCTGGACAGCTTGTTATAATTCAGCCATCAGAGAGACTTTCAGGGTTGAATGTATCTATTGATTAGATTGAGATTTAAATGGGGACTAGTTTAATTACTTTAAACTGTCCCTATTTTTAATTAGAATAAATATTCTTTTATTTGTTCCTCTGTAATATTTGCACCACAAATTACTACAGCAACTGTTTTTCCTTTGAAATAATCTTTATTGTCTAAAATAGCGGCAATTCCTACAGCGCTAGAAGGCTCTACAACTATTGAAGCGTTTGTATGTAAAAGCTTCATAGATTCTACAATTTCTTCTTCTCCAACTTGCATAACTCTATCTACAGTTATTTTCATCTCTTCTAGAACTTCTGGAATTGGATTTCTGATGGCTATTCCATCGGCTATAGTATCGATTGATTCTGAATTAATTAAGCAGTTTTTTTCAAATGACTCTGCCATAGCTGGAGCTCCCTTTACAACTACACCTATAACTTCTGTATTAGGTGAGTATTCTTTTATACATCTAGCGATTCCAGTCAGAAGACCTCCATTTCCAAGAGCGACTAATACTGCATCTAAAGTAGTATCTAGCTTTAGAAGCTCCATACCTATAGTACCTGCACCTTCACAGGTTTCCACATCTAAGCTGTCTTCGATTAAATCAAAATTATTTTCTAAGGCGTATTTTTTTGCAAAAATTCTAGCATCGTCGAAGTCATCGCCTTTTAACACGACTTTTGCACCTAGTGATTTCATACGCTCTATTTTTAGAGGATTTGCATTTTTACTTGCAAAAATTATAGATTTTATATTTTTTCTAGTGCATGCATAGGCAACAGCTTGACCTAGATTTCCAGCACTAGCACAGACTAGAGTAGAGCCCTCTTTTAATTTAGATACGTAGTTAAATGAACTTCTGCCTTTGAAACAGCGTATGGGATTTAAAGTTTCTACTTTTAAAATAGTTTTGCATCCTAGGATTTCACTTAGAGGATAGCATATAAATTGTGGCGTATTTAAAAACACTGGATCAATATTATTAAATGCATTTTTTATGTTTTCAATACTCAATCTACTTTTCACGAGATCATCTCCTTTTATATATATAATTTACTATATTATACCAAATGAATGCTTTGTTTATATATTAAATAATATTTAAAGGAAAATTTTTGAAAAAGTTAATATTCACATAATATTTATCTATTATTATATATAGTATAAAGGATTTAGTATTTATTTTATCAAAAATGATATACAAAATATTACAAAAGTGTAAATTGTTAGAAATCTAATAATATGTTATTATTGTATTAATAACAACTTACAACTTTATTTTAAGTTGTAAAAGGGGGATTAAATATGATTGAAATCAAGAATATTACAAAAACTGTGGGGGAAAAGGTCATACTAGACGATATTTCTCTGACTATTGAAAGTGGAAGCTTTGTAGTTTTGATAGGACCAAGTGGATGTGGTAAGACTACGACTTTAAAGCTTTTGAATAAGCTTATAGAGCCTACAAGTGGAGAAATATATATAGACGGACAACCTATATCTAAAGAGGATCCTATTAAATTGAGAAGAAATATAGGATATGTAATACAGAATATAGGTCTATTTCCTCATCTGACAATAAAAGAAAACATAGAGCTAATTCCGAAATTAAAGGGTGAAAAGAGCGAGAAAGAAATAAGTCAAAACACAGAAAGACTTATAAAAATGGTAGGACTTGATCCAGATGAGTTTTTATACAAATATCCTACTGAATTAAGTGGAGGTCAACAACAGAGAATAGGTGTCATAAGAGCGATTGCGACAGATGCGGATATAATACTTATGGATGAGCCGTTTAGTGCGCTAGACCCTATTACAAGAACCCAATTACAAGAATGGTTATATGAGCTTCAACAAGATCTTAAAAAGACCATAATATTTGTCACTCACGATATGGATGAAGCTTTAAAACTAGCAGATAAAATATGTATTATGAAGGGTGGAAAAATACAACAATTTGATACGGCAGAAAATTTATTAAAACACCCAGCAAATGAATTTGTCAAAGATTTTATCGGTAGTGACAGATTATGGAGTGCACCAGAATATATAAAAGCAAAGGATATAATGATAAAAAATCCTGTAAAAGCTATTGAAACAAGAACTGTAATACAGGCTATTGAAATAATGAGAACGAATAAAGTAGATAGTTTATTAGTAACAGATAAAAATAATTTACTAGTAGGAATACTAACAGTAAAGGATTTAAGAAAAACTGGAATACAAGACTATTACATATATAAGGTTATGAATAAAAATCCTTTATATATAGAAGAAGATAGCAATCTATTAGAAATATTAAATCTTATGAATAAAGAGAAAATAGGTCATGTACCTGTAGTTTCGAAAAATAAAGAATTAGTAGGATTGATAACTAAAAGTAGTTTACTTTCTGTTTTAAGCGAACAGTTCTTAGAAATGGAGGTGGGTATCCTTGGATAATTTCATAAATTATTTAGTGAGTGAAAAGGCAAAGATATTGGGCTTATTAGCTCAGCATGTTGAGTTGACAGTTGTAGCTATAATTTTAGCAATACTTATAGGTGTTCCTTTAGGAATACTTATATCACATTTTAAATCAGTTAGAAAATACGTATTAGGAGTTATAAATGTAGTTCAAGCAGTACCATCTATGGCATTTTTAGGTTTATTAGTTCCAGTTTTAGGAATAGGTAGTACGCCAGCTATATTTATGGTAATTTTATATTCACTGCTTCCTATCGTCAAAAATACGTGCACAGGTATCACAGGAATAGACAAGGGAATTATTGAATCAGCTACAGGAATAGGATTAACTCCAAGACAGATACTTTTTAAAATACAATTGCCGCTTGCACTACCCGTGATTATGGCAGGTGTTAGAATATCAGCAGTATCTGCAGTAGGTCTTATGACTTTATCTGCATTTGTCGGAGCTGGTGGACTAGGATACTTAGTATTTTCAGGTGTACAAACTGTAAATAATACTATGATTCTAGCAGGTGCGATACCAGCTTGTATATTGGCGTTATGTGTAGACTTTATATTCTCAAAGGTTGAAATATTGGCTACACCAGTAGGAATAACTCAAAATAAGAGCAAAAAAGCTAGAAAAGAAAAAGAATATAGAGATCCTAAATATAAAGCTAGAAGAAACAAGGTAATAGGCGTCACTACAGCGTTGGTAGTTTTATTTATAGGATGTGGAAGATATTTTTCTTCTAGCTTTGCAGAAAAAGAAACTATAGTCGTTGGGTCTAAGGATTATACAGAACAATTAATTCTTGGAAATATGTACGCCGATTTATTGGAAGAATATACAGATTACGATGTAGAGAGAAAATTAAATTTAGGTACTACTGTTCTTTGGAATTCAATGGTAGAGAAAGAAGTAGATGTATGTGTAGACTATACAGGTACAATTTTAGTAAACATAATGAAGGAGCAGCCTAATGGAACTTCAGATGACGTGTACAACCATGTAAAGGAAAGTATATCTAAAAATTACGACCTACAATTATTAGACCCACTTGGATTTAATAATACATATACATTAGCCATGGAACAAGACGTAGCTAAAAAATACAATATAAATACTTACTCTGATTTGGCAAAATATTCAGATGAATTTGTATTATCACCTACATTAGCATTTGAAAATAGAGATGACGGACTACCTGGTCTAAAGGATTGTTATAATATGAACTTTAAAGACGTCAAATCTATGGATGGATCTTTGAGATATCAAGCTCTTACAAGTGGAAAAGCTCAAGTAATCGATGCATTTTCTACAGATGGACTTTTGGAAAAATTCCACTTGAAGGTATTAGAGGATGATAAGAATTATTTTCCACCATACTATGCAGCTCCAGTAGTAAATAAGGATATTTTAGAAAAATACCCTGAATTAGAAGAAATATTAAATAAATTGTCAGGTCAAATAGACGAGGAAACTATGATTAAATTAAACTATAAAGTAGATGAATTAGGACAATCTCCAGAAAAGGTTGCACATGACTTTTTAGTAGAAAAAAATTTAATTAAATAATAAGTATAAAAAATAAGTTGTTAATTAAAGAAATTTAATTAGCAACTTTTTTAGTTGATATTGAAAGGATGATTTTATATGTATATTATTTATATTTAAATATATTTATTCGACAAAAAAATTAAAACTAAATACACAAATTTATATAATGATAATTATAAAATAATTATATATTTATAATTAAAATTACAATAAAAAAACTTTTCAAAAAGATAAATCAATCAAAAAGAAAAGTCATTATATTTCGCCCAAATAGAGCAAAATCATATTATAGAACTAATTTCCTTTCAGATTAGAATAATCTTTTCTGGTAGGTATAAATAGCTTAATTTTAAAACGATTCTAACCAAAGAAATCTCTAGCATAGAAAAGCTTATATTATTATTGTAGTACTATTATATACAAAAATCTACATTATTATGAAAATATTTTCCATAAAATTACAAAAATGATGTATAATATATTTATAAAACAAAATACGACAAATAATATAGGGGGAGATATGATTAAAAAAGTTCACGATAAATTAAAAGGATATTATATTTTTTTATTGATTTTTATATTATGGGTTGTAGTGTGTAAAATAGGAGTTTGGAATGAATACATATTGCCTACACCACAAAAGGTATTCGATACATTTAAAAATATGGTTTTAAATGGGTCTATTTTCGAAAATGTATTTGTGAGCTTGAAGAGGATTTTTATAGGATTTTTTATAAGCTCTGTACTTGCTATACCTCTTGGTATGCTATTTGGATGCAAGCAAAAATTGTATAAATTTTTTAAACCTCTATTAGAATTTATGAGAAGTACTCCACCTCTAGCCTTAATTCCTATGCTTATATTGTGGTTTGGAATAGGTGAGAAATCAAAAATTATAATTATCATATTGGCATCCTTTTTTCCGATATTTTTAAATACTCTAAATGGTATAAAAAATTGCGATGTAAAATTAATCGAGGTTGGAAAGGTATTTAATTTTACTAATTTAGAGATATTTACAAAGATAATAATTCCAAATGCTTTAGTTGATATATTTGTAGGACTTAATTTAGGTCTTGGATACAGCTTTAGAGCGATTATAGGAGCTGAATTAGTTGCAGCATCTAGTGGACTAGGGTATTTGATATCAGATGGTAGATCTATGTCTAGGACAGATGTTGTATTAGTTGGTATATTAGTAATAGGATTTTTAGGTATAATAAGTGAATTTATATTTAGAAAAATAATAAAAAAAGTAAGTAGAGGAAAGCAGGTAAATTTTGATGATTAAGACGGGATTTGTTATTAAAAATTTATGTAAAAAATTTTCTATTGAAAATCAAGAACATATTGTATTCTGTGATATATCCTTGGAGATACCTGGTGATAAAATAACCGTTATATTAGGAGAAAGTGGATGTGGGAAGACTACCCTGCTTAGAATTTTATCCAACCTAGATACCGCAGATAGTGGAGAAGTCGTGTATATAGAGCACGGTAAAAAAATAACTCCAAAGGTCGGTGTTGTATTTCAGGAAAGTAGATTGATGCCTTGGCTTACAGTAAGCGAAAATATATCGTTTCATTCAAAAAACATGGATGAAGAGAGTTTAAATAAATATCTATCTATGATGAAGCTTGAAAAATTTAAAAACAGCTATCCAAATGAATTATCTGGTGGTATGGCAAACAGAGTCAGCATTGCTAGGGCACTTTCTTATAACCCGGATATACTTTTGATGGACGAGCCTTTTGCACCGCTCGATTATTTTACTAGAAGAAAGATGCAGAGAGAAGTAGTAAATATACACGAGAGCACAAAAAAGGGAGTGATATTTGTAACTCACAATATAGATGAGGCTCTTACTATAGCAGATAAGATTTTAGTTATAAAAAAAGACAAGACAATAAAGGAATTTTTTATTGAGGATGATTATAATAGGGACTTAGGGACTTCTTATTATATAGATTTAAAAAAATTTATTTTAAATGAATTGGGGGAAAAAAAATATGAACAAAAAATTGAAAAAAATAATATGAGTAACTACATCAATGGTTTTATCTTTATGTATGTTAGTAGGATGTTCTTCAAGCAATAACGCAGCATCTAGTAGTTTATCAAGCTCATCATCAAGCGAACAAACAGCAGAACTTCCAAAAGAAATCAATATCACATATGTAAAAGCTCCATTAAATGTACCAAGTATATTAGAAAAGAACGATTCACTATTCGATGAAGAATTCAAATCTGATAATATAAAGGTAAATTGGTCTGAAATAACAGCAGGACCAGATCAAACAGAAGCTCTAGCATCTGGGGATATAGATTTTGCACATTGTTTAGGTGGAACATCAGCTTTAATAGCTGCATCAAATGGAGTAGACTTAAAAATAATAGGAGCTTATTCTCAAGCACCAAAAGGATTTATGATAGTAACTAACGACAAGAGTATAAAAGGACCTGAGGATTTAAAAGGTAAAAAAATCGGTGGACCTAAGGGAACAATTTTACATCAATTATTAGTAGCAGCATTAAAGGATAAAGGTTTGAGCATTGACGACGTTGAATATATGGATATGCAAATACCTGATGCAGTTACTTCTCTAGGTTCTGGAGATATAGATTGTGCTTTAGTTGCAGGTCCATCTGCACTTCAATGCTTAAACTCAGGAAGTACAAAGGTTTGCGATGGTGAAGGATTAGTAAGTGGTATAACAGTTATAGCTGTAAACTCTGAATTTGCAGACAAATATCCTGATTTAGTTAAGAGATTTATGAAGGTTCATGAAGATACACTTGATTATATGGAAGAAAATTACGATGAAATGGTAAGTAAAGTAGCTAAGGAATTAGATATAAGTGAAGACGATGTTAAATCACTATACGAATGGTATGATTTTGACGACGATATAGACGATGAAGAAATAAAAGCATTATACGATACACAAGATTTCTTAATTGAAAATAAAATGCAAGATAAAGAAATAAAAATAGAAGACTATATACTAGATGTAGAATAGGTTTACATAACAAATAAAATTGTAAAGCTTATCGATGAAAATAAGATGGTTTTTGATTATTAAAATCATCTTATTTTTTTGTATCAAAAAGTATAATAATTGAAATTTGACAAATAATAAAATAGAAAATTAATTACTTTCGGAGGTAGAAATATGAAGAATAAATTTTTTATTTTATGTTTGGCATTATTGATGGTTTTAGGTCTAGTTGGATGTGCTAGAAACAACAACCAAGCAACTAAAAATAACACGACTAATCAAGTCAATCAAGAAACACCTAAAAACGATACAAATCAAACAGAAGTAGCAGATAATGGCTACTACGATATATATACTAGAAACTACAATGCGAGCTTATTGCCATTAGAAGAAAATTACACTATGTATGGAAATATAAACACAGTAGAAGAATACTATAAAACAAATAAATATCCAGGCAATAAAAAATATCTAGAGGAAGTCAAAAAAGCCCTTAAAGACAGCAGAGATAATGTCGAACAATTTGTAAATAATATGGAGAAAGAGGCAAAATCAAATGACAATCAAGTAAATAAACTAAACAGAGAGATGATAGACGATGGTAGAGACTTGATAGAAGATATAGACGAAGCAATTCGAAGATTAGATAGAATAACAGAGCAAGATTTAAACAGATCAGAGCCTGAATTTAGACGTTTAGTAGGAGATAAAATAGTTTTAGATGACGATATGGACAACGATTTTAGAGATATGCTTAGAAATATAGAGAGAACGTTGGGAATAGATAGACAAAATAATAAAAATATGAATAAATAAAGTCTAAATTGTGTCTAGCGCCTAGCTATATTTTAAAATATGGCTAGGCTTATTTTTTTAAGCAACTATAAAAAATACCTTCTCTAATACCGTAATTATTTATAATTATTTTTTTGCTGTGAATATAAAGCATAAAATACTTCATAAAATTAGAGCTGGCACATATTACATCTGCTCTTTTTTTAGATACACCTTTAATATTTATTCTCTCGTTATAATCTAGGCTACAAATTTTGTTATTTATATAAGATAGCTCAGAATAACTCATTTGAAAATTATGTAGAGAGGTTTCTGTGTAGTCATCGCTGTTGCAAATATGAATTTGAGCGATATTTTTCATCGAACCTCCAATTGTTATTATTGGTAAATTTTTTCCTTGCTTTAACCAAGGATATTTATTGAATTCGCTGTAAATATAATTTTTAAATTCATTTTTAGTAAAAGGAGATATCTTATTAAACAAGTTAAACTTACTGGAAAGAGGGATTGGCCCTAAGGGTAAACTTGCGTAGTTTTTAAACTTTCTATTTTTTATCAAAGCTATTTCGACGCTAGCTCCACCCATATCCACTAAAAAATAGCTGTTGTAATTTAAAGTATTTATAGTAGATATATATCCTAAATAGGATTCTTCATATCCAGTGAGAATTTTAACATCTAAACCCGTTTCCTTTTTTATTTCCTTTAAAACAATATCTCTATTTGCACATTTTCTAAGAGTTTCTGTAGCTACGACTATAATATCTCTACAATTAAACATTTCGCATTTTTCTTTAAAATTTTGTATGCTTAAAATTAATTTATATATTCCTATTCCAGACAGATTTGGTATGTCATCAGTATAATAATCACTCAGTCTTATTTGATGCTTTCTTTCAAAAAGTACGTTTATTTTTTTTGATTCCCTTAATTCTGCTATTAATAATTTCAATGAATTTGATCCTAAATCTATAATTCCAATTGACTTCATAATTATATCCCCACCTTTACATATAGATTAATTATATACAAATATGTTTAAAATAGGAAGAATTAAATATATAATTAATTTAAAAGATATAAGAAAATCTTTAATTCTAAATACATATTAATGTAGATTTTCTTGAAATACAAGTACGGAAATTATATTTATCAATATCTTCAAATGAATATAATTTCCTATGTATTATAAAAATAATTAAAAAAATATGTATATATTAAATTTTACGACTATAATTGTTATATGAAAAGATAATATATATAAAAATTTTTAGTTATATTAAAGAAAGGAAGAAAATGATGAAAAAAATAGGATTTATAGGAGCAGGAAATATGGCAGGTGCCATAATAGGAGGAATTGTAAAATCAGGATTAGTAAAACCAGAAAATGTAATTGCAAGTGCAAAAACAATGACAAATCTTGAAAAATTAAAAGAAGAGTACAAAATAAATGTAACTTTAGATTCAAGAGAGGTCGTTAAAAATTCAGATATATTATTCATGGCTGTAAAACCTAATATATTTGACGGTATTTTAGAAGGTGTAAAAGATTTAATCGATGATAAAAAAATCGTGGTTTCAATAGCTGCAGGTAAAAATATCGAGGGAATAGAAAAGATAATAGGTGCTGATAAGAAAATAGTTAGAACAATGCCTAATACACCAGCGCTTGTAAATGAAGGTATGTCAGCATTATGTCCAAATAAAAATATAGAAGATGGCGAATTAAAAATAGTAAAAGATATTTTCGATTCTTTTGGAAAGAGCGAGGTAATAGGAGAATATTTAATAGATGCTGTAATAGGTGTAAGTGGTTCTTCACCAGCGTATGTATTTATGTTTATAGAAGCTATGGCAGATGCAGCAGTTATGGCTGGTATGCCTAGAAAACAAGCCTATAACTTTGCAGCACAAGCAGTACTAGGCTCAGCTAAGATGGTGCTTGAAAGCGGTAAGCATCCAGGTGAATTAAAGGATATGGTATGCTCTCCAGCTGGAACTACAATAGATGCTGTCAAGGTATTAGAAAATGAAGGCATGAGATCTGCAGTTATAAATGCAGTTTGCGCTTGTGTTGAAAAATCAAAAGAAATGAGCAAATAAAAATATTGGAGATGTTTTGATGGAAGAGAAGGTAATAGAGATAAAATCTCTAAAAGTTAATTATGGAGATAAAAAGGTTTTAAAAAATATAAATTTAGATGTATATAGAGGAAGTATAATCGGATATATAGGTCCAAATGGAGCTGGAAAGAGTACTACGATAAAGGTTCTTTTGGGATTAAACAACGATTATAATGGAGAGGTCAAAATTTTTGGCAAAGACATAAAAGATAGTGACTACGATTTTAAAAGCAAGATAGGATATGTACCAGAGGTCGCCAAATTATACGAAAACTTAACTGCTAGAGAGTATTTGACTTTTATCGGGCAGCTTTACAATATGCCTTATGATAAATGTGATAAAAAGGCTCAAGCCTTGATGGAGATTTTGGGAATAGGACATGCATACGATACTAGATTGTCGTCTTTTTCAAAAGGTATGAAACAAAAGGTGCTTATAATATCAGCGCTGATACATAATCCAGAGATACTTTTCTTAGACGAGCCACTAAGTGGATTAGATGCAAATAGCGTTTTAGTCATAAAGGAAATAATATCAAAATTGAGAG
>NZ_JALEXO010000090.1 GCF_022780145.1 Intestinibacter sp. | reverse complement strand
TCTTCATTAGGAGAAACTTCACTATTTTTGCTATTGTATAAAGTTATATTAGAATTTTCTACATTTATATTTAATGTAGTTGTTGTCTTTATATAACTTAATCCAACAGATATTTCTTTGTTTTCACCTGTATAAGTAAATGTACCAATCTTTGGTTCGCATGTTTTTGCGTTTACAGTATATGTATATGTTTCATTTTGTTTTAGACCACAATATGCATAAGAGCCTTCTTTAAATGATTTAACTTCATTTCCTTCGCTGTCTTTTACTTCAACTGTGTAATCGCTAATTTTATCACGAGTATCTGATTCATATACATTATTAAAGACAATTTGTATAGATTCTTCAGTAAATGTAGTTGTATTGTCTTTTACACCCCATGTTTTGTAGTTAAGTGATAAATTATCATTTAATTTTGATGCAGCATTTCCATTTTCAAAATCTTCTTTAGCTAATGCTGTTCCTTGGTTTTCTATATAAGATGTAAATGTATCTATATAATAACAATTATCTACGTTTGCTTTACCTGCTATTACACCTACATTAGTGCTAGCTTCTGAAGCAGATATTGTTCCTATGTTGTAACAGTTTTTAACTGTGTTTACTGATGATGTTGTTGAATATGCATTTAAGCCTACTATACCACCTATGTAATTTCCAGTACCTGTTACATCTCCTGTGTTGTAGTTGTTAGCTTATTTAGAAGAATTTGTTTGTCCTGAGATACCACCTACGTAATTAGCACCTTTTACATTACCTGTATTATATGAATTTATAATAGTTACGTATGTGTTAGTATCTTTTCCTGTTATACCACCTGCATAGTCAGAGTTTGAAGTTACATCACCTGAATTCTTGACATTTAATACATCACTTGAACCTTGTATAGTTCCAACTGCTCCACCGGCTTGAACTTCAGCAGTTACGTTTGCTTCATTAGAGCAATTTTTAGCGCAACCTTGACTCATATATCCGCAGATACCACCTACAGAAGTGTTACCTTTTACTTCGCCTTTATTTACGCAGTTTTCTATATATTGATTGTAAACATATTGATTACCAACTATTCCGCCTACTTGATTTTGACCGGTTACAGTAGCTTTATTTATACAGTTTTGTATTCCTTTACAGAAATTTTGATATCCAACTACTGCTCCCACAGCGTCTTTACCTACTACAGAACCATCTACCGTTACGTTCTTAACTGAGCCATTTGAGCTTAAATATCCAAATAATCCTACATTATCATCATTTGGTGCATTTATTTTTACAGTTATAGTGTGATTAGCACCATCGAATACACCTTGGAATGATTTTGATTTAGTACCTATTGGCAACCATTCACTTAGAGTTTCATCGACATTTATATCTTGTGTTAATGTTATAGTTTTTCCATTAAATTGATTACTTATATCTGTATATCCATCCACTATAGCTCCAAGACCTGCAAGTTGTTCAGCTGTTGATATTTCAAATTCTGTCTTAGTAGCATCATACCAAGATATATCATATGGTGCTATAAACTCAACAGTTATAACTAGTTCATTTGAAGCAACTTCAAATTCATTAGTTACTTCAGAATATCCTCTTGCATAAGCTTTGTATGTGTATTTTCCGTTAGTCAATAGATAAGTTCCATCTTCTTGAGGTTCTATTAACTTACCATCTTTATATACTTCTATCTTGAAATCTCTTGCATTTGATACATTAGGAGCAAAAGATACATTATATACGTTTTGTAGTTCTACATCGAAGCTTAAATCCCCACCTTTTACTTCAAATTCTGCTGTTTGAGCTTCGTATCCAGTTTTCTTAACTTCATATGTATAGTTTCCATCTGATAAGAAATATTTAGTTCCTTGACTTGGTTCTAGCACATTTCCTTCACTATCTTTTACTGTAAGTGTGGCATCTTCTGGTTTTATATTGAATAAAACTTGATATGCATCTGTTAATTTTTCACTTACTGTGACATTTTGTCCAGCTACTTTTAATAATCCCATTTTGACTTCATATCTATCAGCAGCTATTTTATATTTGTATTGTCCGTTTACTAATCTAAATGTTCCATCCTCTAACATGAAGTTTTTAGATGAAGAAGCATTTATTTCATTGCCTTCGCTATCGTATAATGTTATATTTGCATCTGTGACTTTTCCAGAATTACTAGTTAAGTCAAAGCTTGCTATGTATGATTTTTGATTAACTGTTTCTTTGTCTACAACAGCCCAAGCCATATATTCTTTGTTAGCTTGTGTTACATTTTTATTAAGTAATCCAGCTATTTTTACATTTGATAGATCTTTTTTAGTGTAAGTTGTGCCGTCAACATAGTAACTGTCTGTTGCCTCAGTTCCGTCCTTTACGACTGCGTTACTACTTGCTGTGTAGCAGTTTGTAACTCTACCTGCGTTATTTAAAACTAAGCTATTATTTGATATATTGTAGCAGTTTGCAACTGTACCTGCGTTTGTATCAGCTAAGCTTCCATTTTCTAAAACACCTAAGTTTATTACTTTACCATTTTGACCTATGTATTTAAATACAACTGAGTTTACATTGCTTATAGAATATCCAGCTCCATCAAATGTTCCTGCAAATTGATTTTCGCTAGTTCCTATTCCTGCCCATTCTCTATCATCTAGGTTAAGATCCTTTGTTAATTTTATAGTCTTTCCTTCAAAGTTATTTCCTTCATTTACTAATTTTAAAAGACCTGCCAATTGAGCAGCTGAAGATATTTCAAATGTGTTATCTTCAGTATTATACCAAGATGTATCTTCGTCTCCAGTCCATAATAAATCACTTGCAACTAATTTAACTATATATGATTCATCTGAATTTTGAATTGTGAAGCTTCTTGATTTAGTTTTATATCCGTCTTTTGATATTTCATAAGTATAATCGCCATTTGGAACCATATAGATGTTTTCTTCTACTGGAGATAACTCTACTCCCTCGCTGTTTTTGATAACTATTTTTGCATCCTCTGGATTTACTTTAAA
This sequence comes from Intestinibacter sp., assembly GCF_022780145.1. GTDB lineage: Bacteria > Bacillota > Clostridia > Peptostreptococcales > Peptostreptococcaceae > Intestinibacter. The sequence continues at coordinate 819 of NZ_JALEXO010000090.1, read as the reverse complement.
TTTGACATCGTAAACTCTAGCCTGAGATACTTTTCCATCTTCGTATTTCCATCCATAATAACCATTTTCATCAGTTACTTGTGCGTTTAATGTAGATACTATTTGAGCAAAATTTTCTTCTGTTGGTTCATAATATTTATTTCCAGTACATTGATCTTTTGCTGATGTATTCCACCAACCAACTACATCTCCTATGTAGTTTCCTCCTGAACCTTTTTTAGTAGTCAAACAATTTTGTACTACTGTTGCAGTGAAGTTGTAATTTCCTCCAAGTATTCCACCTGCTTGCATAGTTGCATAGGCTTCTCCTGCATTATATGAATTAAGTATATGACCATTTTGTGCAAAACCGGCGATACCACCTGCATATTGAAATTCATATCTGCCTCCAGCTCCTGCGTTATTAGTTACATTTTTATCTATATGTACATCACCGAAGTTGTAACAGTTTTCTACAACTGAATAATCAGTATTTTTATTGTATTCCATTACTCCACCGGCGATACCACCTACATTCCATGCACCTTCACAGTATCCTGTGTTATAACAGTTTATTACTTGTCCATTTTGTACCCATCCAGTTATACCTCCTCCAGTATAACCAGCTTCTATTTTACCACTATTATTACAATCGCTTATTTTGAAAGGTTTTTCTTGTGTTCCCTTTGATACACCTGTTATACCTGCAGTACCTTTGCAGCTACTATATGAAGTATCGTTACCTGTACAAGTTATAGTAGCAGTATTTTCACATTTTGTTACATTGGCGCTATTTATACCGATTATACCGCCTGTGAATCTGAATGAAGATACTTTTCC
>NZ_JALEXO010000234.1 GCF_022780145.1 Intestinibacter sp. | reverse complement strand
CAAATCGCCTACCTTTAACAACAACCACATGAATGTTTTACTCTATCTTTTAGCTCAGCCTTTTTGCCGTCGTTCCATTTGTCAGTTGTCCCAACTAGATACCCTGTGATTCTTCTGATTCTTTCGAATCCAACCGGTGCTAGTGAATAAGTAAGATTAGCAAAACCTTCATCATCGATAACTATTTCGACCCATTCGATTTCTCGGTTTGGATTATTTTTTCTAATATGTTCTATATAAGCATTTTTTTCCTTTTCGCTTATATCTATTCCTTCTGGTGCCTTAACTCTTATTTCGAATTTTTCCATTTTATAACACTTCCTCTAAAATATTCTACATTTAAATTATACCCATTTGAAGTGAATTTAAAATGAAAAAAATTATTTAAGCCAATTTTGAGGATTGTTCATTTGATCCTGCAAATCCTCTAAAAACACCTTTACATGATAACCATCTGTAGTCGCATGGTGAAGTGTCATAGATAGAGGCATTATCAAGCGACCATTCTCCTCGTGTATTTTTCCAGATTCTACTAAAGGAAAATAATAAGGTTTATTTTCGTAGCTATTTATTGAAAAATGCTTGAAATCTATCCACTATATTCTCTTACTGACTAAACCGTGCTTATTACAAAGTACATATATAATCCCATGCCCACTTCTCTTAAAACGTGAGCATACATCTTGCTCTGGATATAACTTGTTGATCATCAATTTGTCCACAGTTACATAAGCCATAAAAGATATAAAATGCTCTTTTATCATCGGATGATCCACAGTTACAAAAATATCATCCTCTATATACTCGACTTTTATATCATTTTTATCTATATCCTTAGCATTATCCACAATATTTCCGTTATTTTCCACCACTTCTGAATTACACTCACTTAATTCTGTAAGCTTTTGTCCACAGCAACTCAAAGTCACATTATTCGTACTGGCTATGATATTCCCACATTTTCCACAGAAATAAAATTTAGTTTTTTTCATATTTGCCATATTATTATCATTAATATTAACATCCCCTGATAATATCTCATTCACATTCAGCCCTAACACATCTGCCAAACTCTCTATGCAAGATATATCGGGCATACCAAGACCAGACTCCCATTTCGATATAGTTTTATCACTTACATTTATCTTAAGTCCTAATCCCCTCTGCGTCATATTTTTCTCTTTTCTTTTGCTGGCTATTAGCCTTCCGATTTTTATATTATCCATGCTTATCACCTCATAAATATGATAAGTCATTTTCATGATACCTACAATCTACGCAAAGTAGAGAAAAAAAAAGAAGATGAATCGAATCTCTTCAACTCATCTTCTTATATTCAAAATTTATATATCCATGATAGGCTTAAATTCTATCTTTAAATCTTAATACCATCCTCTACGTTTCATAGCGTCTGCTACTCTCTTGATAGAAGACATGTAAGCTGCAGTTCTCATATCTACGCCATATTCTTCTTTGATTGCCCATATAGCTTCGAATGCTTTATGCATAGCAACTTCTTGTTTAGCTTGAACTTCTTCAAATGACCAAGAATCTCTTTGTAAGTTTTGTACCCATTCGAAGTAAGAAACAGTAACACCACCACTGTTAGCTAGTATATCTGGAACTAGAGTTATTCCTCTCTTAGCGAATATTTCGTCAGCACCAGGAGTAGTAGGTCCGTTTGCACCTTCGCAAACAACTTTAGCTTGAACGTCGTTAGCGTTTTCAGCAGTTAATTGGTTTTCTAATGCACATGGCATTAATAAATCAACATCAGCAGTTAAAACGTTTTGATCAGTAGCTTCAGCACCTGGGAATCCTTTAACTCCTCTAGCAGCTGTAGTAGGGATGTAAGCCATTAAAGCTTTCATATCTATACCATCTGGGTTAGCTATAGTACCAGTGTGGTCACCAACTATAACAACTTTAGCACCAAATTCTTCTATATACATACCTGCATAACTACCAACGTTACCACAACCTTGTAATGCAACTTTAGCACCTTTTATATCTATACCAAGTTTAGCTAAAGCAGCTCTAGCCATCATAGCAACACCGTATCCAGTAGCTTCAGTTCTAGCTAAAGAACCATAGAAATCAACTGGTTTACCAGTATAAGTACCAGGAGCGAATTCTCCAGTTACTTTTGCATGTTCGTCAACCATCCATGACATTATTTCACCATTAGTATTTACGTCTGGAGCAGGAACGTCAACTTTTTCTCCTATAACTGGAGCAAGTGCATCAGCAAATCCTCTACAGATTCTTTCTAATTCACCTTTAGAGAAATCGTTAGGATCGATGGCAATACCACCTTTACCTCCACCATATGGTATACCAGTTACACCACATTTGAAAGTCATCCAAGTTGATAACGCTTTCACTTCGTCTAAAGTTACGTTTGGATGGAATCTTAAACCACCTTTGAATGGTCCACAAGCGTTGTTATGTTGAGATCTGTATCCAGTGAAAGTTCTTATAGTTCCGTCATCCATTTTAACTGGGAAGTTAAATTCCATAACTCTCATAGGATTTTTTAATATTTCGTAAACTGCAGGATCAGTTCCTAATTTGTCGCAAGCATTTTTAACTTGTTGTTGCGCAATTTCAAATACATTTAAAGTTTTTTCAGCCATTTTTATAAGCCCCCCTAAATTTTTACATAAATTTTAAAATTTTAATTTGGTTGTCTTTTCCATATATGTCACATCTTTCCCTTAATCATGACTATATTATATCATATTTTTTTTTTATGTGTAATTGAATTTTTATTTAATTGATTATTTATTTTATATTTTAAAAAAATTTTATTTAACGTTTTTATTATTTATCTAAAAATTAGATTAAATATATTTTTTTGAATTTTTATTGATATTTAGCACATCCTAAAAAAACATTTTCCCATATTAATTTATTTTTATTGAATATTTTTAATTTTTAGTCAATTCTATTTCTTATTTATTCCCTATTTTATTGTCGAATTATATCGATATAAGTCGATATAATCTCGTTAAATTTACATTTTTTGATACAATTTAATAATCCTCCATAGAATATTTTTTCATTTGTATATATAATTTACGTATTAAAATATATTTTGTTATATATTAGAGATTATTATTTTTCTATTTTATTATTTTTTTTACATATTTCAATCATTTTTAATTATATTTAATAAAGTATAACCTATTAAATAACATATTTTATTATAAAATTTTTAAAAAATGCTTTAAAATAAAATAGATCCTATACAAATCGCTTTGCATAGGATCTTAATCTATAATTAACTTTCTATATTAGTATTTTATTATTATGCTGCTTTTCTTAATTCTAATTCTCTAGTAACTGCATCGTGTTCTCTGTATTCTCTTAAGAATGGAGCTCTCATTTCTTTGCTTAAAACTGCTACTACTAAAGTTGGTGCTAATGCTGCTACTATATAACCTGCTGCACTTGCAAGAGATACACCTGCTACTAATGAACCAGTCATGAATCCATAAGCTAATACAAATGTTACTAATGAATCTCTTAATACTAATCTCATTTGATATTTTCTAGCAACTTCTTTTTCTGAAAGTGATTTTTTGATTTCTAAATCTACTTCTACGAGGTTTCTAACTATTTCACTTAATAAAGTGAAAAATCCTGCTGCTGCCATTGAAATTATAATTCCGTTTGTCATACCTGCTACTAGGCTATTGTATGATACATAAGTAAAGCATACTGCAAATGATAACACTAAATCTCTAAACATTTTGTTATCTAAGTCGTTTCTAAGTAATTTGTTCATATCCACTACCTCCTAAAATTAATTAATTTTTAAATTTTGTTTTATTTTATCGTTTTTATTATTTTTTGTTTTCTTATCTTTTGTTAATTTAATTATATATTCGGTTGGATATATTTTCTATAAGTATATTAACCCAAAATATAATAATATTAACATGATATAACTTTCTTGTTATTTTGCCATCGTTTTCCTGAAAATGTAACAAACCCTTGAAATTTCGAGGTTGTATCTATATTTTCAGAAATAATTTATTTTTTATTTTCCGCATAAAAATATGTCACTATATTCACTTAAAATCTATCTATATTTTCAGAATTTTTCAATTATATGTTCATTTATTAAATATAAAAAGGTCTATATAATACATACTTTATATACTATATAGACCTTTGCCCGATATATATTAAATTTATACTAAGCTAATTTTTTAAATTCGTATCCTGTAATTTCTTGTTGAACATTTCTAGCTGATGGCATTCTTATTTCTTTGCTTATAGCTGTTATAACTACTGTTGGCGCTAAAGCTACTATTATAAATGGCAGTACTTTAAAAAATGATAATCCTGCGCCTAGTTTTAAAGAAGATGTCATAGATCCGTAGCACACTAAAAATGTCACTATAGAATCTCTCACTACTAATCTTGTTTGTCTCATTTTTTCTATTTCCATTTTAGAGAGTGATTTTTTTAATTTTAAATCTTGCTCGCTTAAGCATCTAACTATTTCATTTAATAAACTAAATAATCCAGCAAATCCTAGTGATATAATTAATGTTTGTGATATTGAAACACTCACCATCTTATTTAATGATGAATACACAAAGCTTGATGCAAATAATAGCGCGAAATCTCTAACCATTCTCTTCATTATATTTTCCTCCCAAATAATCTAATATTTATTAAAATTTTCACTCATATAAATTTTTTCGTCCTTATCACAATATTAATTATATTAACTATAAAATAGATTTTCTACCATTATATTAACGGAAAAATATAACTATATTAACATGATACGCCATGACTGCACTTAAGCTTAGCTATGAAACTATATGTCGCTATTTAAATATGAAGGATATGGGGCA
>NZ_JALEXO010000229.1 GCF_022780145.1 Intestinibacter sp. | reverse complement strand
GTATTATTTAAAGTACATACATGGGCAATTGCTCCACCCTCCATTTCTCCACAATAAGCCTTAAAATCATTGTCTAGCTCGTCTTTTAATTCCTTTGAGCTTATAAATATGTCTCCTGTAGCAACTCTTCCTTTTACGATTTTAAAGTCTTGATTTTTTACTTGCTCTAAGCTTGACTTGTAAGCAGCTTCTATTAATTTTTCATCTGCTTTAAATACTGAGTTTTCCATTTGAGGTATTTGACCCTTTTCATATCCAAATGCTCTAGCATCGACATCGTACTCTATAGCCTCTGTAGATATTACTATATCGTTTACATCTAGAGATGAATGTATAGCACCTGCAACACCTGTATTAACAACTGCTTGAACGCCGAATTCACTTATAAGTATTTGAGCACATAGCGCAGCATTTACTTTCCCTATTCCACATTGCACTAATACTACATTTTTTCCTTTTAAGCTACCTATATAAAATTTTAAACTCGCTTTATCTACTGTTTTTTCTATTTCCATAAGGCTAATTAATGTTTTAACCTCTTTATCCATAGCTCCGATTATTCCTATTTTATTCATCGTTACCTCCTATAAATATTTTTCTAAAAAAAATCGTCCTAAAATAGAACGATTCCCTCAATAATATATTAAATAAAAAAGATGTTGTAGTGTCAATATATTTCTTAAATTTTTTAGTATATTCTATAATACTGCTGCTAAAACAGCTCCTTGTGAAGTATAAGTTCCCATTACAGGACCTACCTCGCTTATATAAATTTCATCAAATTTATGAGTTTTTTCTATTATAGAAAGTAATTTATCTGCTTTTTCTGGACAATTTGCATGAACTAAGCATAATATTTTTCCTTTAGCATCTTCTACATTTGAAGTTATATAATTTGCTACTTTTTTGATACTGTTACTCTCTCCTCTAGCCTTATCTATAGGTTTTACAATACCTTCAGTTATTTGAACTATCGCTTTAAAATTTAAAGCTCCTATTATTTTACCTGCTAGTGGGTTTATTCTTCCACCTTTTATAGCATTTTCTAGAGTTTCTAATGTCCCATAAAAATAAATCTTTTGTCTAAGACCTTCAATAGTCTCTACTATTTCATCTATATTTTTACCTTCATTTATCATTCTTGAAGCCTTTATCAATAAAAGCCCTGCTCCTATACATCCTGTTTCAGTATCAATTATTCTAATATCCTTTTCATCATGTTCTGATAAGTACAAATCTCTTGCAAGAACAGCACTATTATATGTTCCAGATAATTTTGAACTTAAAGTTAATACAATTATTTTGTCTTCTTCACATTCAAACTCTTTAGAAAAGCTCTCTGGAGATGGACAAAATGTCTTCGGTAATTCTTTGCTTTCTTTCATCTTTTTATAAAACTCTTTATTATCTATATCAACTCCAGCAGTGTAATGTTTTTCTCCAAAAGACACGCCAAGAGGTACTACACTAATATTAAATTTTTTTATAACTTCTTCTGAAAGATCACAAGAACCATCACTTACTAATTTAATTTTATCCATTTTTATTCCTCACTTACATATAATTATTTTTTCAGTCGGTCAAACGACCGATTTCTAATATTATTTTATTCTTTTATCTATTAAAAGTCAATATATTTAACTATTTCTTTAATTCTCGAATTTGACTTTATTTTAATCTACTATTATAATTTAAATAAATTTATTTTCTTATTATATATAATTAAAAGAGAAAGGTTATAAGCTATGAAACCCAATAATATGAAAGAAACTATTTTGGCGACATCTACAAAATTAATGGCTAAAAAGGGTATAAAAAACACTAGTCTTGCAGATATAGCCAAAGAAGTAGGTATTAGTAAAGGAACTTTATATTACCACTACTCTAGTAAGGACGATATAATTTGTGATATGGCAGAGATGCATTTAAAGGTAATAACAAATGCTTTAATTGAATGTCTACAAAATGCAGGTTTCCATTCAACTACAGAGGAATTTATATCTGTAGTATTAAATAAAATCGCTGATATAGAAAATCACGGAAGAATACATATGTATTTAATTTGTGAAGCAATCACCGGCAATGAAGTTCTTAAAGAGAGATTTAAAATTAAATATATTGAATGGAGAAAGGCATTAGAATTAGAAATAAAAAATGGAACTAGATTTAAAGACGATTCATATCCTATATCATTTTTAATGATTTCTATTGTAGACGGATTAGTTGTGCAAAGTCTATTAAAAACAGAAAAACTTCCTTATGGAGAAATATCTAGATTCTTAATCGACAAACTAAAATAAAAAAGTCTTCTTATTAATAATTTGAAGGCTTTTCTTTCTTTAGTATATTTTTTTACATATTAAAAAGGAACTAATTTGAAATAATCGTCAAATCAGTTCCTTTTATATATTTTTATACTATTGATTTCTTAAATATTATTTTTTAGTAACTTTTATACCTGTTTCATGTCCATTTAAGTCGTATTTTTCAAAGTCAGCTGCATCAACTGCTTTTATTTCAACTGCTAATGTTTCTGTCTTGATATAATCTGCAAATATTTCAACAGCCTTAGCTATTTCGCTATCACCATTGAATTCTATATCTATATTATCTAAAACTTCAAAGTTGCTTGCTTTTCTTATTTGTTGAACCTTAGATATGAATTCTCTTGCATATCCTTCATTTACAAGGTCTTCAGTTAAGTTTGTATCTAATATAACGAATATATTATTTGCCATAGCAACGTCGAAACCTTCTTTAGATAATATGTTTATTAAAACTTGATCTTTATCAAATTCAAATGTTTCTCCGTCTAAATCAATAGCTACTTTTTCACCTGCTTCTAATTTAGGAACTACTTCATTTGCATCAAGTTTAGCTAATTCAGCAGCAAATACCTTCATCTTAGAACCTAAAACTGGTCCTAATACCTTGAAGTTTGGTTTTAAGCTGAAGTTCATATATTCTTCTAAGTTCTTAGCAAACACTACTTCTTTTACGTTTAATTCTTCTTTTATAAGATCTACAACATCTTTTATTAAATCTTCGTATTTACCATCAACTAATACCTTTGATACTGGTTGACGAACTTTTATTTTGCTTTCTTCTCTTGAAGCTCTACCTAAAGCAACTAAAGCCTTAGTTAATTCCATTTTTTCTTCAAGCTTAGCATCGATTAAGCTTTCATCGCATTTTGGATAGCTAGCTAAGTGAACTGATACTTCACCTGTTAAATCTCTGTACATTTCTTCTGACATGTATGGAGCAAATGGAGCTATTAATCTGCATAATCCAGTTAATAATTCATAAGTAGTGTTGTAAACAGCTTTCTTGTCTTCTGTTAATTCTGTAGCCCAGAAACGTCTTCTAGATCTTCTTATATACCAGTTAGATAAATCGTCGTTTATGAAGGCTTGTATATTTCTTATTACTCTGTTAACTTCGAATATTTCTAGGTTTTCTACAGTGTCTTTTACTAAGCTGTTGAATTTAGATAATATCCATCTGTCAAGCTCTGGTCTATCTTTGTATTCAACGAAGAAATCTTTTGGATCTATGTCATCTGTATTTGCATATAATGTGAAGAAGTTATATACGTTTTTCATAGTTCCTATGAACTTACTTTGTATTTCTCTAAGTCCAGCTTCGTCAAATCTGATTGGAGTCCATGGTGGTGATACATATAATAAGTACCATCTTAAAGCATCTGCTCCGTATTTATCGAATAATTCAAATGGATTTACTGTGTTTCCTTTTGATTTACTCATCTTTTTACCATTTTTGTCAAGAACTAAGTCGTTAACAAGTACGTTTTTGTAAGGTGCTTTACCCATTACGAAAGTTGATATTGCAAGTAATGAATAGAACCATCCTCTAGTTTGGTCTATACCTTCACAGATGTAATCTGCTGGGAATAATCTTTCGAATTTTTCTTTGTTTTCAAATGGGTAATGATGTTGAGCAAATGGCATAGCACCACTGTCGAACCAGCAGTCTATAACTTCTTTTACTCTTGTCATTGGTTTACCACATTCTGGACAAGTTAAATGTATTTCATCTACATATGGTCTATGTAGTTCTACTGTAGCTGGATCTATATCTTCTATAGCTTTTTCAGCAAGCTCTGCTCTAGATCCTATTGATTCAGTATGTCCACATTCACATCTCCATACGTTAAGTGGAGTACCCCAATATCTAGTTCTAGATACTGCCCAGTCTTTTACGTTTTCTAGCCAGTTTCCAAATCTACCTTCACCTACGAATTTAGGATACCAATTTACTGTTTTGTTATTTGCAACTAATTGATCTCTAAATTTAGTCATTTCTATATACCAGCTTGGATTTGCATAGTATACAAGTGGAGTACCACATCTCCAACAGTGTGGATAGTTATGAGCTATTTTTTCTTTAGAGAATAATTTACCTTCATTAGCTAACCATTTGATTATTTCAACGTCTAGTCCATCTTCCATTACGAAGTGACCTTCCCATGGAGTAGCTGTAAATTTACCGCTTGTATCTACTGGTTGTACAACTGGTAAACCATATTTTCTACCGCAGTTATAGTCGTCTTCACCAAATGCTGGTGCAGTATGAACTATACCAGTACCATCTTCTGTAGTTACATAATCAGCACAAGTTACATAAAATGCTTTTTCAGTAACTTCAACGAAAGGCATTAATTGTTCATATTCCATATATTCTAAAGCTTTACCTTTCATTGTTTCAAGTACTTCATAAGTACCTTCGCCTAATACTTTATCTGCTAAATCCTTGCATACATAGTATACTTCGCCATCTTTAGCAACCTTTAAATAATCTACTTCTGGATTTACTGTTAATGAAACATTTGATGGTAAAGTCCAAGGAGTAGTTGTCCATGCTAGGAAATATTCATTTTCAGCATCTTTTTTCTTGAATTTACATATAACTGTGTTAGTTTTTATTTCTTTATAACCTTGAGCAACTTCGTGTGAAGCAAGTCCTGTTCCACATCTTGGGCAGTAAGGAACTATTTTATGTCCTTCGTATAAATATCCTTCTTTATTGAATTTGTCTAATATCCACCAAACTGATTCTATATAATTGTTGTCTAAAGTTATATATGGATTGTCTAAGTCAACTTCATATGCCATTCTTTCAGTCATGTTTCTCCATTTTGCTTCATAAGAGAAAACTGATTCTCTACATTTTTGGTTGAATTCTTTTATACCATATTCTTCTATTTGTTGTTTGTTTGTAAGCCCTAATTCTTTTTCAACTTGTAGTTCTACTGGTAGACCGTGAGTATCCCATCCAGCTTTTCTTTGAACTTGGTAACCGCTCATAGTTTTGTATCTACAAACCCAGTCTTTTAATGTTCTAGCTACAACGTGGTGTATACCTGGGTTTCCATTAGCTGTTGGAGGTCCTTCATAGAATACATAACTTGGATCGTTTTGACCTTTTTCTAGTGTTTTTTCTAATATGTTTATATCTTTCCAATATTTTGACACTTCTGCTTCAGCATCTTTGACAGAAGAATCAACAAGAGGCTTAAATTTAGCCATAATATCACCCTTTCTTTTTTGATTTGATATTATTTACTCACTTTTCTTAATTTCGCAATTAAAATATAAAATCATCAGCTAACATAATAATTATGTTAATTGAAAAGTTTAAAAATATAATTTTTATAATTACAATTGCCCTACTGTTTAATTATTACCAAATAAAAAAACTCCTCCCTATACAAAGGGACGAGTTATAATCGCGTTACCACCCTAATTTTACATATTAAAATAAATATGTAACACTCTATAGTTTAACGGCACTAACCGGCTCGGCTTAATAGACAAAATCTTTCAGCTTACAGCTCCAGAGTGATCTTCAACTTTCTCATAAATATTGGCTTTCACCTAATCCAACTCTCTGTAAATTATTTAAAAGTCTACTCTCTCTATCACAGCTTTTCTCTTTTTCAATTATACTTGATAATTATACAATAATTAACTTTATTCGTCAACAGAAAACATAATCAATATATTTTATTATTATATATTGTATTTATATTATTGCTAATATTTATTTTTTTATACATTTAATTGAAATTTTAATCGTTTTTTGATAATTCAGCATCAATTTTATCTGCTTGATCTATATCTACTTCAGTAGATGCTACTTCAGAAACTTCTTCATCTTTAACAATTTCTTCTGTAAATAGTTCAGCTGTATCATCTATATCTTCTTTTATGTAGTTACATTCTCTAAAAGGAATTTGACAATTTTCATCTACATCAGAAAAAATTTCATCTATAGTCTCTATTTCATCTTCTATCAGTGATTTAAATCTATTTCTAAATACTTTAAATTCTTTTACTAAATTGTCGTATTCTTTTCTCATTTCTAATACACGATTATTTGTTTCATCAACAATATGTTTTGATTGAAGCTGAGCTTCTTCAACTATTATCTTAGCCTTTTTATTTGCAGCTAGGCAAGTATCCTCTGCTGCACTTTGAGCTGTAATTAATGTCGCATTTAATGTATCCTCTATGCTTTTATATCTACTAACTTGCTCTTGATACAATTTTATCTTTTCTTGAAGATCCATATTTTCTTTATAAAGAGTTTCAAAATCTGTTGTAACTATTTTTAAAAATTCGTCTACTTCCTCTTCATTATATCCTCTAAAGGATCTTCTAAATTCTTTATTTTGTATCTCAATTGGAGTTATCATTTTTTAACCTCCTATAAAAAAATCTTTACTTTTATTTTTGTCCTACCTTTTTTTGTTAAGTCTCCAACCTCAACAATAAATCTCCCATGACCTCTTACTGATACGAGACTTTTGGATTTAACTTCTTTAGATGGAGATGTTATCTTTTCATAGTCTACGTTTACCTTTTCACCTTTTATTAACTTTACACTTTCTGTTCTAGATAAATTGTAAACGCCACTTATAATCGAATCTACCCTTAAAGATGAAACTGTAAAAGATATTTCCTTGAAATTAAATTCATTTTTGATAATATCTTTTACAGTTATTTCTCTGACATTTACTTTATTTCTAGAGACCTTCTCTAAGTTAATAATTATAAAATCACATATATCTTCACTTACAATTACTTGACAGAAGTTATCATGTATTAGTATATCTCCAATTTTTTCTCGTTTTATACCTAAATGTAGCAAAGCTCCCAAATAATCTCTATGAGAAATGCTCTTAAATTTAAAATTTCCTTCAATCTGTATTGCTTTTAAACTACCTGTTACTTCTTCCTCTTCAATATAATACGGAAAAATATATATTATTTGCCTTTCTGATCCTTTATATCCACCATCTACTTTATATTTTAAATCTCCCTCTGAGTTCAAAATATCTATTGCATTTTTAACTTCAAAGGGATTTAAAAATTCTGTAGTCTTTACATCGTAATTTTTCAAGCAACTAT
>NZ_JALEXO010000071.1 GCF_022780145.1 Intestinibacter sp. | reverse complement strand
TACTCTAGACGGTACTGGTGACGGTACAATGGATTACACTGTACGCTACTATAATTCAAATGATGAATTGCAAAGTGAGACAACAATCGACGATGTTCCAATAACTAAAGATACAATTATAAAAACTAAGCCAGTTTCTACAGAGGATATGGTTCTTGAAGTCGACAGTGATGGCGATGGAACAGTTGACAAGACATACACAGTGCCAAAGGGCGAAACTGTAGATGCAGAAAATATCGTAAAATTTAATCCAGATAATGGAGATCAAGTAATAAAGAGAGCTGTAGATTCAGAAGGTAAATTAAACTATACACCAGAAGAACCAACTAAGGATGGATATACTTTTGTTGGTTGGTATGAAGATACTGATGATACGACTACAGTGTACAAATCAGGCGCTACATATACTAAGGATGTAACTTACAAAGCTAAATGGGCACATGTCAAAATGCTTGGAGCTCAGGTTAAAGCAGTAGTATACGATAAGAGCGGCATAAGATTTGGTACAAAGATTTACAATGACGGCGATGAAATAGTTGAAAAGGGAACAATTATACTTCCTAAAAGCTTACTTCCTGAAGGAGAAACATTGACATTAGATACTCCTAAGATTGCTAGATCTATAGGTAAGGTCAATTATGAAGTAAATGAAGATCAAAATTATGTCACATATTTAGGAACTTTAATAGGTATACCTAGAGCTCAATTTGATAAACAAATTACAGCTGCAGCTTATGTGATTTACATGGATAAGGCTGGAAACGAATATACTGTTTATTCACAATATCCAAATGGATCAAAGAGTGTAAATGACTTGTTGAAATAGATAAAAATGCTTCCTTTATTGATACGATAAATTAGTATCATAGGGGAAGCTTTTTTGATGCATTATAAAAGACTATCGAGTTTTGCTCGATAGCCTTTTGTAAGCAGGTTTTGTGAGCTAGCTTATTAAACTCTATGACATCCGCTTTCGTCTTGAGTTATAAGATTTTTCTTCATTAAGACACCAAGGGCTCTTTTGAAGTTTTTCTTGCTAGAGTTGAAGACTGTTTTGATTTCTTCAGGAGATGATTTATCATTAAATCTCATGAAGCCGTCGTTTCCTTCTAGGTAGCTCATTATTGCTTTTTCTAGGGTGTCTAGCTCTTCTGATCTTTCGCCTCTTGGAGATAGACCTAGTTTGCCGTCTTCGTAAATTTTTATAACTCTTAGATTTTCTAGTTTGTCGCCTATTTTTAATTCCGTGAAGTATTCGTTGTTTAGAATTACTGCATCGTATTTGTTGTCGACACATACCATCGCTGTGTTGTTTGTTTGGAAGCCGTATACTATTCCCTCTACTGTATCGCCGACTTTGTAGTCGTGATTTGTTGATAAGTATGGGAAGATGTCAGTTGTGGCTGCTAATCTTCCGGTTTTATCTAGGTATATATAGAATAGGTATCTTTGGCCTTTAGTCATTTCAAATGTTTGTTGTTTGAAAGGAACTAGGATGTCCTTTGGAAGTCCTACATCGACAAAGCTTCCTATTTTAGTGTGTGCTACTACCTTTAAGTAAGCGACGTCACCTAGCTTTGCTTTTGGGTATTCTAAAGTGGCAGAAAGTCTACCTTCTGAGTCCATATATATGAATACTTCAACCTCGTCGCCGACTTCTACTGTGTGTTTGTTTAAAAGTCTTTTATGAAGTAAAACGTCGTCGTTTGAGTTTGCGCCTTCTTCTCCTACGAAATAGCCGAAATTTGTCTTTCTCTTTACTTTTAATTTATTGTATTCACCTAATTTTATCAAATTAAAATTCTCCTTTTCGTTCAAAATACTATCATTATTATATCCCTATTATACATGGATTATTTATTTTTATCAAACGGGATTGTGGAGGAAAACAAAAAGTTACAAAAAAGTAACAAAAATATTGTAAAAAAGTAACAAAAATGTAATAATATTAATTAACATAGAAAAGGGAGAATTAGTTAAATGGATAAAAAGAGAACAAAATTTTTAGGAATGTTGATTGCACTGACGATGTTATTTTCTTTTGTAGGTTCGTCTGCAGAAGGCGTGATGGAGGTATATGCTGATACTGTGAAAACTGTTACGGCTAGAGTGAATTTTAGAACGGGACCAAGTACAAGCTATTCTGTAATATGCAAAATCAATAAAGGTACAAAGGTGACTTATATAAGCAAAACTGGAAACTGGTCAAAAATAAAGTACAATAGCAAGACAGGTTATGTTTCTAGTAGCTATTTATCAGGCTCATCAAGCAAGGCGGATAGAATTGTCAGCTATGCTAAATCTAAATTAGGTTGCAAATATGTTTGGGCGACTCAAGGCCCAAATACCTTTGATTGCTCAGGATTTACTTATTATGTAGCTAAACAGACTTTAGGAATAACAATTCCTAGATCGCCATCACCACAAAGTAAATACGGTACATATGTGAGCAGAAGCAATCTTAAAAAGGGCGATTTAGTATTTTTTGATACTCAAGGGTCAAATGATGGAAGAGTTTCACATGCAGGTATTTACTTAGGTTCAGGACAGTTTATACATGCGTCTTCAACTAAGGGAAAAGTCGTTATATCAGATATGTCTAGCGGACATTATTATAGAGCTTTTGTAAATGGCAGAAGAATAGTTTAAGCTTGTAAAATAAATTTTTATATTTAAAAATAGAACCTCTTAGATGTATTTTTCATTTAAGGGGTTTTTTAATAGAATTTAAAGTAAATAATGGTATAATAGTTATAATAAGAAAATCATAATTATTATTTTTTTTGTATAAAAAATTAGAAAGCGGGGATAATATGAGGGAGAAATTAATTTCTCTTATGGTATCAGTGGCTTTGGTTATTACGGTAGGGTTTAAGGTAGTGAGCTATGCTAACTCAGAAGATATCGGAAGAGTTGAAACGAATGCGTTAAATGTGAGAAGTGGTCCTGGAAATACATATCCTGTTATATGGACACTTAAAAAAGGCG
>NZ_JALEXO010000174.1 GCF_022780145.1 Intestinibacter sp. | reverse complement strand
AAGATTATGTGGTTATTATAGCAAAGAGGATACACCTGTTCCCATTCCGAACACAGAAGTTAAGCTCTTTAGCGCTGATGGTACTTGGTGGGTGACCGCCTGGGAGAGTAAGACGTAGCCACGTAATCTTTTTTTATTTTTAAAATATTATAATTTAAATAATAGGGGAAAGGGTATGAAATTGCGAATAAATGAAATAGACAATAAAAATATTTCACAATTAAGAATTGATTGTGAAAAGTGCTTTGGACTTTGTTGTGTTGCTTTATTTTTTTCAAAATCAGAGGGGTTTCCTCAAGATAAAATAGCAGGAAAACCATGTATGAACTTACAATCAGATTTTAGGTGTTCTGTACATAAGAACCTTAGAAAAAAAGGCTTAAAAGGTTGTATATCATACGATTGTTTTGGAGCGGGTCAAAAAGTAGCACAGGTAACATTTAAGGGACAGGATTGGATAAAATCACCTGAGATAGCAAATAAGATGTTTGATGTATTTTTAATAATTAGACAGCTACATGAAATGCTATGGTATCTTATAGATGCATCAACTTTTATATCAAATAACAATATAAAAAATGAATTAAATTCTATTATTGCAGAAACTGAAGAACTTACAAAGTTGGATGAACAATCAATTATAAATATAGATATTGATAAACATAGAACTAAAGTCAATCATATTTTGAAGCAGGTCAATGAATTTGTAAAAGACAAGGTATCTGATGAAAAAGTAAGAAATTCAAAACACAAAAAAAATTTAAAACAAGGTTATGATTTCATAGGGAAAGATCTGACAAATACAAATTTAATTGGTGCTAATTTTGCAGGAGCATTACTTATAGCATCTAATATGAAGGATACAAATTTGAAAGGAGCCAATTTAATTGGTGCAGACTTAAGAGATGCAGATATTAGGGGAGCTAATCTTGAGGATTCAATGTTTTTGACTCAATCTCAAGTTAATACTGCTAGAGGTGATTCTAGAACAAAGCTGCCAAAAGCATTGAGCAGACCATCTCATTGGGAAAAGTAAATAGATATTGTATTATATAAATTTATAAAAATAACCATACCTTATTATTTGATATAATTTTAGTCATAAGGTATGGTTATTTATTTTAATATAAACTATTTGTATATCATTCTATGCTAATATACCTTGTACGAATTTATCTAATCTATCTAATGCTTCCATAAATGTTTCTTCACTACAAGCAAAAGATATACGAACATATTCATCTATACCAAATGCTATACCTGGTACTATAGCAACTTTACATTCTTCTAAGAATTTATCGCAGAAGTCAGATGATAAGCTTTCACCATATTCGAATTTGTCTTTTACCTTTGATATGTCTATAAATACATAGAAAGCTCCGTTTGGATAAACATAATCTAAGTTTTCGATTTTATCAAGTCTACCAGTGACAAGATCTCTTCTCTTTCTATAAGCTTCTACCATATTATCTATGTCTTCTTTACAGTATTTTAAAGCTCCATATCCCATGTATTGAGCTGCTAAGCAAGGATGTGATACTAAATGTCCTTGGATAGCGCTTATGTGCTTAGCAAGGGCTCTAGGAGTTGCAGTGTATCCTAATCTTGTACCAGTTAAAGCTGCTGATTTAGCAAAACCATTTATAGTTATAGTCATTTCTCTTATTTCGTCGCTTAATGAAGCCACAGAAACAAATTCACCGTTGAAGCATATTCTTTCGTATATTTCATCAGCTAATATATATACGTTGTGTTTTAAACAGACATTACATATGTCAAGTAATTCATCTTTTGTGTAAATAGCTCCTGTAGGGTTACAAGGGTTATTTAATATAAGCATTTTAGTTTTGTCAGTTATATATTTTTCTAAAAGTTCTCCAGTTAATTTGAAGTCATTTGCTTTGTCTGTTTCTATACCAACTGGAACAGCATTTACTAATTTAGTCATTTCAGAATAGCTTACCCAATAAGGTTTAACTAGTAAAACTTCATCTCCTGGATCTGTAACAGCCATTAAAGCATTAGTAAGAGCCATTTTAGCACCACTAGTAACTACTATTTCATCTGGAGCATAGTGGCAGTTATTTTCTTCTAATAATTTTTTGCTTATTTCTTCTCTTAGTATAGTTAATCCAGGAACTAAGTCGTATTTAGTGATATTGTCTTCTATAGATTTTATACCACATTCTTTAGCTTTTTCTGGAACGTTAAAATCTGGTTCTCCAACACTAAGATTTAATACGTCTATACCTTGTGCTTTCATTTCCTTTACTTTAGAACTTATACCTACTGTACGTGATGGTGTTATAACATCAAGTCTTTTTGATAACATATTAATTATTACCTCCTAAAATTATTGTCAAAATATGTATACTAAATATAATATATTAAATTGCTATAAATTTACAGAATAAAAATAAAACTATATGTAAAATATTAAAAGATTTTTGTAAAATTTCAAACCATTACAAATACAAGGCTTCAAAAAAACCATATAGCAATTTCAATGCTTTGAGGTGTGTTGGTAAAATTTGACTAAATTTTATAAATTTGATACCCTAGAAATATGTTTATGGAATTAACACCCCTTTAGTTTTTAAGGGGAATTTTTTTAATTGTACATACTATATATGGTATGTATATCTAAAACAAACCACTACATATTGTGGTCGAGGGGGATTTAAAGTTGATAGAATATATAAAGAAAAGAGACGGTAGAAAGGTTAGTTTTGATAAAGATTGTATAACAAAAGCTATATTTTCAGCGGCAAGTGAAGTGGCAAAAAAGGAAAATACAGAACCAAGCTATGAAATAGCAGAAGAGCTTGCTGATAAAGTAGTAGCTTTATTAAACGAAGAATACAATAATGATGAAATTCCTAATGTAGAAAATATACAAGACACAGTTGTAAAGGTACTTATAAAAGCAGGTCATGTAAAAACTAGTGAGGCATTTATTCTTTACAGAAATGAAAGAAGCAGAATAAGAAATTCTAAAACTAGACTTATGAAGGCTATAAATAAAATAACTTTTGAAGATGCTAGCGATGCAAATATAAAAAGAGAAAATGCAAATATAGATGGTAATACTGCTATGGGTACTATGCTACAATATGGAAGCACTGTATCTAAAGAGTTCTGCAAGACTTTTGTTATAAAACCAGAGCATGCTCAAGCCCACGATAACGGTGATATACACATACATGATATGGATTTCTTGAATATGGGGACATTGACTTGTTGTCAAATCAATCTAGATAAATTATTTGATGGCGGATTTTCAACAGGTCATGGATTTTTAAGAGAGCCAAATAGTATTATGAGTTATGGTGCTTTAGCTGCAATTGCGATTCAAAGTGATCAAAACGACCAACATGGTGGGCAAAGTATTCCGTTTTTTGATTATAACTTAGCTAAAGGTGTATATAAGACTTTTAAAAAATTATATATATCTAATTTGCATAAAGGCTTGAAATTATTAAAAAATATTGATGATAAGAGAACAGTAGAGGATATAGTTAACGATACTGAAAAAAGATCTAATAAAAAAGTAGGTCTAGAAAAGAACTTAGATTATTTGTATATTGAAAAGGAAAAATTAATAGAAACATTTGATATAGAGGAAGAGTTAGCTATTTCAATACAAAACTTTGCATATGAAGAAGCGTATAAAGAAACTGACAGACAAACATATCAATCTATGGAAGGATTTATTCATAATTTAAATACAATGCATTCGAGAGCAGGAGCACAAGTACCATTTTCTAGTATAAACTTCGGTACTGATACTTCTATCGAAGGTAGAATGGTAAGTAGAAACTTATTATTATCTCTAGAAAAAGGGTTAGGTAATGGAGAGACAGCTATATTCCCTATTTTAATATTCAAGGTTAAAGAAGGAGTTAACTTAAATCCAGAGGATCCTAACTACGATTTATTTAAATTATCATGTAGAGTTTCTGCTAAGAGATTGTTCCCTAACTTTAGTTTCTTAGATGCACCATTTAATTTAAAAACATATAAACCTGGTGAACCAGAAACAGAAGCAACATATATGGGCTGTAGAACAAGAGTTTTAGGAAATGTATGTGGGGAAGAAGTAGTAAGTGGTAGAGGTAATTTATCTTTTACTACAATTAACTTACCTAGATTAGGTATTAAACACGGTATAGTAAATGGACGTACAGAAGCAAATTTAGATGAATTTTTTGCCGATTTAGATGAGAAAATAGATTTAGTTATAGATCAATTACTTGAAAGAATGCAAATTCAAGGAAATAAAAAGGTTAAAAACTTCCCATTTTTGATGGGTCAAGGAGTATGGAGAGGTGCTGATGATCTTACTTCAGAAGATACATTGCAGGATGTAATCAAACAAGGAACTTTGACAGTGGGATTTATAGGTTTAGCAGAATGTCTAATTGCATTAACTGGTAAACACCATGGAGAAAGTGAAGAGTCACAAGAATTGGGACTAAAAATAATTTCACATATGAGAAAGAGAATGGATGAGGCTACACAAAAATATCAATTAAATTTCTCATTGATAGCTACTCCAGCAGAAGGACTTTCAGGAAGATTTACAGAAATAGATAAAAAGATATATGGC
Organism: Intestinibacter sp.; assembly: GCF_022780145.1. GTDB lineage: Bacteria > Bacillota > Clostridia > Peptostreptococcales > Peptostreptococcaceae > Intestinibacter. The sequence goes on along the minus strand of NZ_JALEXO010000174.1, from coordinate 1,433 downwards.
GAAATAAAAGGGGTAACAGATAAAGAATATTATACTAATTCCTTCCATGTACCTGTATATTATAATATATCAGCTTTTAACAAGATAGCTATTGAGGCTCCATATCATGAATTAACTAATGGTGGACATATAACTTATGTTGAACTAGATGGAGATACATCAAATAACCTACAAGCCTTCGAAACAATTATAAGAAGCATGAAGGAAATGGGTATAGGATATGGTAGTGTCAATCATCCAGTAGATAGAGATCCTGTTTGTGGATTCTCAGGAGTCATACCTGGTACTGTTTGTCCAGTCTGCGGACGTAATGAAGAAGAAAGTGATATAAAATTTGAGAGAATCAGAAGAATAACAGGTTATTTAGTAGGAACAGTAGATAGATTTAACGACGCTAAAAAAGCAGAAGTAAGAGATAGAGTAAAACATACCGAAATTTAAGAGGGGGGATAAATATGAAATTAAGAATAGCATCTCCTGTAATATGTGACAGTATTGTTGATGGACCTGGACTTAGAATGGTTGTTTGGACACAAGGTTGTAAACATAATTGTAAAGGATGTCATAATCCTCAAACACATAGCTTAAACGGAGGATATGAAGTTGATACAAAAGAGGTAATTGATAAAATGGCGTCTTTAAAATTACAACAGGGGATAACTTTGTCAGGTGGAGAGCCGTTTTTACAACCACTGCCATTAGCTGAAATAGCAAAAGAGGCGCACAATATAAACTTAGATGTTTGGAGTTATACAGGGTTTACATTTGAAGAACTTATAGATAAGAAAAATCCATTGTATTTTGAGAATATGGAATTATTGAAATACGTAGATGTACTTGTAGATGGGAAATTTGAAATAGACAAGAGAGATATAAGCTTACTTTTTAGAGGTTCATCAAATCAAAGAATAATAGATGTTAAAAAGAGCTTAAAGTATAAAACAGCCGTATTAAAATTTGAGTATATGCAAACACAAGATTTTTATACTGCTAAATAGTTTTTGAAATTAAAAGACTTTCTAGAAATTAATAAACTAGAAAGTCTTTTTTACGGTAGATTATTTAAATTATATGTCTAAATAAAATAATCTACAGATATTGAAATATAAGGCTTTTGAAAATATTTAATAAAAATAATAAAAAAAATTGAAAAAAAGTATTGACCAAAATAAATTAAAATGGTATAGTAATACTTGTCCTTGAGAAAAGGGCAAAACAACTTGAAAAAGTTAAAAAACTTTAAAAAAGTTGTTGACAAAGAAAAACAGCTTTGATAAAATAAAGAAGCTGAATTAAGAACTTTGAAAATTAAACAGTAGGTTAAATATAATCTTTAATTCACACGAATTAAAACCAACAAACCAAGCCAGATATTCGATAATGATTAGTCTGAGCAAGATGAAGCTTTATTTTGAGAGTTTGATCCTGGCTCA
>NZ_JALEXO010000048.1 GCF_022780145.1 Intestinibacter sp. | reverse complement strand
CTTCCTAGAAATATCGAGCAATGCTTAAATGACTTCGATATACCACTTTATCTAAGCCATACAATAACTAATATAGAAGGAAAATCAAGACTTGAGGCTGTTACAGTTAGCCAAGTTGACGAAAATAAAAGGGTAATTCCAGGTACTGAAAAAAGATATGAATGCGATACTTTGATACTTTCAATAGGACTTATCCCAGAAAATGAATTATCATTAAAGGCAGGAGTCGTACTAGATCCTAGAACTTAGGGAGCAGTAGTAGATGAAAACTACCAAACTTCAGTAGAAGGTATATTTGCAGCAGGAAATGTACTTCAAGTCCACGATTTAGTAGACTTCGTTTCACTAGAAGCTGAAAGACTTGCAGGTCATGTCTGCGAATACATAAACGATGGAAAACTCGCTGAATGTAAAATAAACGTAGAAGCTGGAGAAAACATAAACCACACTATTCCACAAAAGATAAGTGGAACTAAGGATTTCGTGCTTTCTTTCAGAGTTAGAAAGCCATTTAAGGAATGTAAAGTCGATATAATGCAAGGCGAAGAAATAATAAAAACTAAGAAATACAAAAAAGCAATACCAGCAGAAATGGTTCAAATAAAAATTTCAAAAGACGAAATAAAATCAGATAAGGATTTGAAGGTGATTATAAGTGAATAGAAAATTTACATGTATAGTTTGTCCAAATGGATGTGAGATAGAAGTAGATTACGAAGGAAAAGAGATAAAGAGCATCGAAGGGGAAGGTTGCAAAAAGGGTAAGGAATACGTGACTCAAGAATTAGTAGACCCAAGAAGAAATATAGCTTCTTCTGTAATTTTACTAAATGGAGAGCTTCCACTTGTTAGCGTAAGACTTACAAAGCCTGTTCCTAAAGCAAAAATATTTGATGTAATGGACATAATAAAGGGGATAAAATTAGAAGCTCCAGTAGAAGTTGGAGACGTAGTAGTTAAAAATATAATGGGATATGACAGCGACCTTATAGTAACTAAAAAAGTAGATAAAATATCTTAATCGAGTAAGGAGTAAAAAATGTCTCAAATAAATGAAATACTAGATAATATAAAGCTACCTCAAATTATGAAGGTAAAACAAGTATTCGACGATACTAAAATAGACGATGTACCTGAATACTTAAATCAAAAATTAATCGAAAAACAAATAAAAGACAAAATCAAGCCAGGCATGAAAATAGCGATAACTGGTGGCAGCAGGGGAATTAGCCACTACCAAGCTTTGATGAAGACAGTAGTGGATTTTGTATATAAATGTGGTGCTACACCTTTTGTAGTTCCAGCGATGGGAAGCCATGGTGGTGGAACTGATGAAGGTCAAGCCAACATGCTAAAAAAACTAGGTATAACTAAAGAAACTGTAGGTTGCGATATAATATCTTCAATGGAAGTAGTAGAAGTCGGCAGAACCTCTAAAGACCTACCAGTATATATAGACAAAAATGCGACAGAGGCAGATGGCATAATTTTATTAAATAGAATAAAACTACATACATCTTTTAGAGGAAAATACGAAAGTGGCCTTATAAAGATGATGGCTATAGGCCTTGCTAAGAGAAAAGGCGCCGACATGACCCATTCTCTTAGATATGAAAACATGGCAGAAAATTTAGTCGAAGTTGGAACAATAGCCCTACAAAATCTAAATATAATCTGCGGCGTGGCTTCAATTGAAAATGGATATAACGAAGTGGCAGATGTATTTGTATTGAAAAAAGATGAAATATTAGAGGAAGAACCAAAGATTTTAGAGAAATCTAAAAAGCTTATGTCTAGAATCTATCTAGATGACATAGACGTGCTTATAGTAAATGAAATCGGTAAAAATATAAGCGGTACAGGTGTAGACACCAATATCGTAGGAAGATTCCATACAAAAGCAGCAAGCGGTGGTCCAAATACAATAAAGCTAGGGTTTTTAGATATAAGCGAAAAATCAGGCGGCAACGGAAATGGAATGGGGCTTGCAGACTTTGTATCTAAGAAGTTCTATGACAAAATAGATTTTCCATCTACTTATATAAATGCGATAACTTCTACAGAGCCAAATAGTGTGAAGCTACCTTTAGTGTTAGATAACGATAAATATGTATTTAAAGGATGTGTTAAGCTTTGTGGAACTAGAGATTTAGATAAGTTAAAACTAGTCGTAATAAACAACACAAAAGAGTTAGATGAAGTTTATATGAGCAAGGCAGCTTTTGAAAATGTAGTAGATGAAGAAAAAGTAGAGGTTGTTTCAGAGCTGTTTGATATACCTTTTGATGAAGAGGATAATTTAAAATTGTTTTAAATAATGTGGGATTCTCAAGTTAAACTTGGGGGTCCTTTTTTATACTTATATTAAACAAAAGTGTATAAACTTTGATATAATTTTATTATATAAAAATAAAAAGGAGTGTATATGAGGGATGAGTAATGAAAATAGTTTAAAATCGGAATTCAATGATTTCATAAAAGATTTAGTTAATGATATATTAAAGTCAGTATTATATGATGATTTTAAGTCATTACAAAATAAATATAATATCAGCAATGAAAATTTAAATAAAATAAGTAGAGATATAGCATACAGTGAAAAGAATCTTAAATCTACAATAAATACAATATTATCTTCTGTAAAACAAATTGATGAAGCATCATCATTTTTAAATCAAAATATAGAAAAATTAACTGATCAAATTGAAATAAAAGTCAGAGAAAGATTGGAAGATTTTTTAGTAGAAAATAAAAAAAATATGCAGAATTTATCTAATGAAGTTCAATCTATGAAAACAGAATTAATTAAAGCTAATAAGTTAAATCAAGAAAGAACAGATAAAAGAATCGAAGATACAGAAATGTATTTACAAAGTATGAATAATCATATTATACAAACAACAAATAATTCTCAACGAAATCTTGAAAATCAAATATATGCATTGAAGGATTTTACCAAAAAGATGAGTATAGGAATTATTTCTTTAGGGGTTTTAAATATAGTTTTAGTAATATATATAATATGTTCTTCATTAGGAGTAATTTAATATGAATAGATTAGATATAGAAAAACATAGTAATAACTACGAAAAGCTTTTAAATAGAATTGTTAAAAATGCTAGATTAAATGCAAATAGTGTATATGTTAAAAATATAGAATACAAGTTAAAACAATATGAAAATATTTTGAATAAATTTAAAGTATTTCCAAATAAAGGTAGCGTGTTAGTTGAATATTTAGATTTTATTAATAATTCATATGTTGAAGTTAAAAATTTATTGGCTAATATAGATGATAAATTTTTACTTTTTGTAGTTGGCATGGGAAAATACGGAAAATCTACCTTGATAAATGCATTGATTCAGGAAAAAGTAGCACCAATAGATTTTAGACCTAAAACATGGAAGATAGATGTATATTATTTGGATGAAAAACATACAGGAGATGTTATTATAAAATTAAATGATGGAAACGTATTAAAATTAAATAGAGAAGAAGCTCAAACTTTTATAGATCAAGAAGAAAGTAAAGTACAAGATAGTATAAAATTATTTAATAAAGTAAAAAATGTAGAATTTAAAAAATGTAAAACAAAAGAAGAAAGAGAAGAAATGAAAAAAAAGCTTCAAGATGAATACCTATATAAATCTAAAGTGATTGAAGTAAGATGGCCTGTTGAAAACAATAAATTTTTAAGAAATATGTTATTAGTTGATACTCCAGGTCTTATACAAGATAATGCAGATTTGAATAATTCTATAAAAGATTATTATTTTAAAGCCGATGGTGTTATATGGATGTTAGACGGAAGTACTATTTCGTCTAAGAGCAATGATGAAATGGTAAAAGAACTAGAAGACTATTTAGAAGATCTTGGAGGAATAAACGACAATATAATAGGTGTTGTAAATAAAATAGATAAGGTATTTGAAAATGGTGGAGAAAAAGCAATTTATGATGTATTAAATGATGCTAAATCTTTTTTTGGAGATAAATTTAAATACATAGTACCTATTTCTGCTAAAGAAGCTTTTGAAAATGAAAATGATAAAAACTTATTAAATTTAAATGAAAAAATAGAAGATGCATTTTTAAGTGATTCTAATGCTTTGAAACTAGAAAGTAAGGCAAAAGGTGTACAAAAGTTAATAAATGATTCTATACAAAAGAATAATGAATTTTTAGATTTTGTATCTGAAAAAAAT
>NZ_JALEXO010000047.1 GCF_022780145.1 Intestinibacter sp. | reverse complement strand
GATGAAAACTGCCTTCATATATATGTAGATGGAAGCTACAATTCATCTAGTCGAAAATTTTCTTATGGAGTAGTAGCAGTATATAACGATATTGTAGAGTACGTCCACGGTGGATTTGGAAAAAATGATAAGGATAACAACATAAGACAAATAGCTGGAGAGTTAAAGGCTTCTTTAGAGGGTGTAGAATACGCCTTAAAAAATGGGCAAAAAAAAGTAGTACTTTTCCATGATTATGAGGGAATATGTCATCATGCAACTGGTTTTTGGCAGAGAAAGGATAAGTCATCTAAAGATTATTATGAAAAAATGAATAGACTTATGAATCAAGGCATAGAAGTCCAATTTGTACAAGTAAAAAGTCATGAAGAGGATTTATTCAATGAAATGGCCGATACAATTTGTAAAAAAGAGCTAGGTATAGAAAATGATAAAGTATTAGAAAAATATTTGTCAAATAATCAAATACTAGTAAAAAATCAAGAAATAAAAGAAAAAATAGAAGGCCTAGTTGTAAAGGGCTATGAAAATATAGTAGTTTACGGCGAACAAAAATACTCTGAACCTAATTTAAACGACGATACAAACGACAGAAAATCTGAGTTAATAGAAAGTATAAATCAAGTACTAAAAGGGTTAGAAAATGAAAGATTAGAAGAAGTTTTGAGATATGTAAAGAGAAAAAAATCAAAAAAATAAGGTATTTTTTAACCTTATTTTTTTGATTTTTTGTTAGATATAATAGGCATTTCATTTATAAATAGATTTTTTACAGATATATCGTATAAAAAACAAGCTATATTGTAGTTAGAGATAAAAGGACTTAATTTAGAGCTTTGGTCTTTATAATATGAGTATTCTCCTTTTTTTCTAGAAGGAGCCGTACGTATTATTCTAAGTATAGTCCAATCTAAATCTGATTTTTCTAGCAATTCTAAAGTAGATTTAAATTCATCTTTATAGCTTTTATACTGGATTTTATTTAAAAAAGCCCATATAAATGGATTTATGTTTCCTGTATCGTCATTACCTGTAAGTCTAGATAGAGTTATAAATCTCTTTTTATTTAGCTTTACCATTTCTTCTATTATAGTCTTATTTGAAATATTATTTATATAGTAATTTGTATTTTTGAATACTTTGGAATCTGGTTTAAATGCATTGATTACGACATCGGCATCTTTTATAGCATTTCTGACAAGTGCGTGGTCGTAAGCATGTCCCACAATTATTTTTAAATTAGAAGGGGGAAGCTTTATTGAGCCAGGTTTATTTACAAAAGCAATTACTTTGTGGTTGTTGTTTACAAAAAGATTTATTAGGTGTTTTCCAATAGAGCTATTGGCACCAAATATAGTTATATTCATTTTATAATACCCTCCTTTCTTGCAAATTTTATATTTATTAAAATTTATTTTCAATCTTAGATATAATTATTATGTACATAATTTATGATAATTATATGAATTTTAATTGGTAATACAAAGTCTACTAATTCTATAATAACAAGAAATAATTAAAAATAGGCATTAAAATATATGAATTATATTTTACAATATATTTCAAATTTATTAATTTAATCTATGATTTTAAGAAGATTAAATTTAGGAAATTATATACTTCAAAATATGAAAATATAATTTCCTATAAATTTAAAAATTAAACATTATTCTGGTAATGTAGGTATACTTCCGTATATATCTGTAAGCTCTTGTTCAAAATTATAAGGGTCGTTAATAGATAAATACATCGCTCTTCCCAATATATTAGCTTGGTCGTAGGTAGAAGTCCACGAGAATATACCTCCGAGACAATGCTGAAGCACATATTGAGCTTTTAAGAAAATGGATAGATCGTTGTCAAATGACATGGAAAATAACGCGTCTTTAATTAGATAAGGTGCTAGAGCTTCGTTGTCAAATTTGTAGATGTACCCGTTTTTATTGATGTAATTTTCTCTGAGCTCGTCGTAGGATTTTGTAGTTGTAGCTCCTAGCCTTCCGTAAAATGGTACACCTAAATTTATCTTTCTAGATGGCATACCGGCATTTATAAGATTGTTCACCATAGTATCTACACTGTAGCCTGGTAAGGATAGATCTGATTCATATAAATTTGCGTGATGCTTTCTACCAGCATTGCCTGTTTCCCCAGCAGTAAAATCATAGCTCATCAAATTAAAATAATCGATTATAGGTGCTATTTTATCTATCTCAGCACTTCTATTTATATACCCGCTATCTCCAGTTCCCGCAACACTTATCCATGTATCTTCACCTAAAACATCTCTAAGTGCAGTTAAAAGCAATGTGAAGTTTTCTCTATCTTCAGGTCTCGATTTAATTCCAGCAGCACTACTTCCGGGATATTCCCAATCTATATCTATACCGTCTAGACCGTAGTCATTTATAAATTCATTTACGTTTCTAGCAAAATTATATCTCGATGTAGGCGTTAAAGCAGCGTCGGAAAATCCATCTGCCCCCCAACCACCGATAGCTGCTATTATTTTTAGAGAAGGCTTAGTTTCTCTAAGTGATATCATCTGGTTTAAATATCTAGGTGAAGGTACGTATAGCTCTCCATTTTCATCTATTTGAACAAAGGCATATATAGCAGCATCTAAGTAAGTAGGATCTAAATTTTCAGGATTTCCTAAAACGTATTGAAATACTATTGGCTGTATATTTGGACAATTAGCACTTATATATTCGTACGGTTGTCTTTGGCTTTTGACTGAGTTTGATTTTTTATTTGATACCATATTCGAAGTAGAGAAAGATTTCTGATTAGGACAATTCATATACTCGACCATATCATTTTTATTTCCTTCATTTAAAAAACATAAATACCAGTCTAAGCATGAGTATTTTTTATCACAATTTTTGATACGTTTTTTTAAATCTTTATATGTTTTTGGCGGCGGCGCTATAACTGGATTGCCAGGGAGCCAGTTGGCAGGTGTAACTACGTTTTCTGCATCGGATTTTTGGAGTGCATCTATAATTCTCAATATTTCAAATATATTTCTACCAGTTGTCATAGGGTAGTATAAAATAGTTCGAAGTATCTGTTTATCATCTATAATAAAAACAGCCCTAACTGTTTTTGTTGAACTTACAGGCTCGGAAATCATTCCGTAAAGATTTGATATAGTTCTACTTGAATCATCTATAATAGGAAATGGAATTTCAATACCTGTAAGCTTACATATATTGTAGACCCATGCTAAATGTGATGAATTGCTATCTACACTGAGACCGATAAGCTGAGTGTTTCTAGAGGTAAACTCATTGTAGTATTTTGCAAAGCATATAAATTCAGTAGTACAAACTGGGGTAAAATCTCCTGGATGAGAAAATAAAACTACCCATCTGCCTTTATAATCAGATAGATTTATAGGTCCAAAGGTTGTATTTACTGTAAAATCTGGAGCCTTGCTTCCTAAGTTAGGCAAACATGGCATAATATCACCTCTCTTAAATTTAATCTTTATATTTATATTATTAAAAAAGCGTAGTATTGTTACAGATTCAAAATTAAAAAATGCGAAAATTGGAATTTAAGCAAAATTTATTAAAAAAACATAACAAATTTATGTCAATATTCTTATATTAATTGAAATTTATGTTTCATTTTGATAAGATATATAGTAGGAGATAATATAGTTTTGGGAGTGGATAATTATGAAAAGTATTTTCAAGAGAATTTTAAAAGTTATAATAACGTCGTTTTTAATATGCTTTTTTTCAGGAGTAGTATTAATGATTGCCAATAAAATAATGGGAGTCGAAGGTATAGGAATAATTTGTTATCTATTATTAGGCGGTTTATGTTTTGTGATGTTATCTGTAGGACTTATTTTTACCGGGTCAGAATATATTTTTAAAAGAAAATCTCCTAAAAAAGTCAATAAAAATACTGATAAAAAAGTTAGTACACGTACCAAAAGTATACAACGAAAAAATCACAAACAAAAAATATCTTAAAATATATAATAAATCAAGTTAACATAAAAAAATACTATTAGTTGATGACTTAATGGTATTTTTTTTTATGCAAAAAACTAAATAATAATATAAACAATTTTAAAATATTTAGGAGGATTTATGAATATATTTGAG
>NZ_JALEXO010000334.1 GCF_022780145.1 Intestinibacter sp. | reverse complement strand
AAAATCTCTTTCCTCTCTGTTTAAAGTTCTAAGTGTTCCCTGTATCTCGACATGATCACAGATTACATTTCCTGCATCTCCACCTTCGATTTTGCCTAAAGTCAAAACTCCCATCTCGTGTGGAGCCAAATTTCTACTGACAATACTCTGAAGTGATGTTATTATCTGAGCCGCTGCCACTAGAGCATCTATACCGTTTTGTGGATAAGCCCCATGACCTCTCTTTCCATTTACCTCGATTAAAACTGAATTACTGCTGGCGTTTAGAGTGTCGTATTTAGACTCTATTTTCCCTACCTCTAAATACGCTTGAACATGTGCTCCAAACATGAAGTCTACGTGTGGGTTTTCCATAAGACCGTCGTCGATAAAATACTTAGCTCCTCCACCCTTTTCCTCAGCAGGTTCGAAGAAGAATTTGACATTTACGTTTAATTCATCCTTCATCTCGTATAGTATTTTGCAGGCTCCTATTAACATAGCCGTATGTGCATCATGTCCGCATGCGTGCATGACTCCTTTATTTTGTGATTTATATGGGCTTTCCTTTTTTTCCTCTATTGGGAGTGCATCGATATCAGCTCTAATTCCTATTGTAGCCTTTGCATTTTGAGTGTAAATATAAGCCATAATTCCTCTATGGTGTTCAAATTCCATGTAATCTATTCCTATTTTATCTAAATATTTTTTTATTTTATCTCTCGTCTCAAACTCCTCCATAGCCAACTCAGGAGTTCTGTGTATATCCCTTCTTATATTTATTAAATAATCTAAAATTTCATTACCTCTTTTTATAACATCATCTTTCAACAAGCAAATCGCTCCCCCTCTCAAATAATTATATTCTTTAAATTATATGTTAAATAATCACCTTTATTTTATAATTATAGTAAATTTTGAACTAAAGTAATGTTCTTTTTCAAATATCCAAATACTTATATATGATATAATTTTATTAAATTAGATTATTTCGAGGTGATTACAATGAAGGTTATAGATTTAACTCATACTATAAAAGTAGATATGCCTGTATTTCCCGGGACAGATCAGCCTAAATTAGATTCTGCCAGCACTTTGGAAAAGGATGGATTTAGAGAAACCTTGCTTACTATGTACTCTCATACTGGAACTCATATGGACGCTCCATACCATGTCAGAGACAAAGGTATGACTTTAGATAAATTTCCTGCTGACAAATTCGTTGGAAAGGCTTTAATAGTCGACTGTTCTGATTTAAAAGAAGGCGATACTATAGGAATTTCTTATATAGATAAATACAAAGATGTTATCGACAAAGCCGAATACGTAATATTTAAAACTGGCTGGGAAAAATACTGGAATGAACAAAAATACTTCGGAAACTTCCCTGTTATAGACGAAGAGGTCGCCGATTATTTAATAAAAAAAGGTAAAAAGGGAATTGGTCTCGATGTGATTTCAATTGAGTCTATCTCAGAAGAAGAATTACCTATGCACCACAGGATTTTAAAAAATAATCTAGTAATAATAGAAAATCTCTGCAATTTAGATTCTGTAGGCGATAATTTATTTACATTTTGCGCACTTCCTTTAAAATACGAAAACTCTGACGGTGCTTCAGTTAGAGCCATTGCTATTTTAGACTAAAATGATAAAAGGGATACACAATTACATTGCTATCCCTTTAATTAACTCCTTCTAATGCAGGTATAAATATAGGTCTACCCTGACCGTCTATCGTACATTCAAATTGATATACAGGTTGATAAAATCCCTTGCTATCCATTTTATATTGCAATTCGATACTTCTAACTATTATAGAATTTATGTTGTACAATTCATAAGAATTAAATTTACCTGATTTCAATCTATCATATGCTTCCTTTTGGCTTATAATATTGTATTCGCCGTAATTGCGTTTATTTGAAGTATATACCTTTTTCTTATCAGTATTTCCATCGTTTAGCTCTACATCACTGCTTAAATTTACATTTGACATATCGTATATGTAATTGTAATTGCAGCTTAAATTTCCAAATTTTTGTGTATTATAATCATTTGTTATCTTAAATGCTGCCCCTATTATCAAAACAATCGGTAGTATACATAAAACTAATTTTATAGATTTCCATTTGATGTCTTCTTTAGAAACGACTAATAAAATTATCATTATTAAGCAATATCCTATGACAGAACCTAAAAAATTATTTAATATATCGTCGACCTCAAAAATTCCTCTTTTAGTTATGTACTGAGTAACCTCTATCCCAAGAGTAAATAAAAATGATACACCAAAGCTAAAATAAAATTTCTTAAATCTATCATTAAAAAGCGGAAGTAAAAATCCCATTGGAACAAACATCAATATATTCAATATTATGTTTCTCCAATAAGCTTTTGAATAATTATTCCATGCCTCTATATACGAACTAAATAAATGTAAATTCGCGTGTTCATACACACCAGGTCTCACAAATATAGTCGCGCCGATAACTACTATTACATAACAAAACAGCATGCAAAATACTACTACTCTTTTTATATCAAATTCAATATGATTTTTTAGTATTTTTCTAAAAAATATCAAATATACTACTCCAATAAAAACTAGGCCCATTACGCCTAATATCAAATAATCCTTTGCCAAATTAAAAACTTGAAAAAGTCTCACAAGTATCCCCTCCATTGTCTAATTCTTTTCTTATTATAAACCCTTTTATATACATTTACATTAAAAATTCCTTAATTTAAATTAATTTATTTTTTAAATTTAGACATGAAAAAAGGATGCGCCGCCACATCCTTTTCTCGGGGAGTTATTACTAAAAAAATCATCAAAAAAATTATTTTAAGTTAGCTATTTAAGTTTAAATAACTTTCTAGAAATTAACTAGCTTTATCATTTACTATGGTTATATAATAATCCTCTTTCCTTAAATTAACCTTAACTATAATTAAGTTTTCTAATTTTTATTATTAATCTATAACATATCCGTTGTCTCTAAGCGCAACTTTTGCCTCTTCTATACTTTGTTTTTTAACTAAAATATAATCTGTATCGTATGTAGAAACAGTAAATATTCCTATTTTGTTGTCAGCTAATATCTTTGATATCTTAGATATAATTCCTATCAAAGAAAAATCCAGAGTTCCCTCTATTCTAAATCCAGCCCAACCATCGTCGACCTTCAAAGCATCCTTTGGAATAGATTCACTTTGGCAAACTAAAGAAAGCTCATTATCTGTTTTTCCTATAAATAAAAACTCATCATCAAAATTGATATCTGAAATTTTCTCAACTTGACATATTGCAAATTCCTTATCGATAACTTTTAACTTCATATATTTCCTCCGAAAAAATTACTTACTCCCCGAAATTGTCCCAATAAATATATTCTGTATTTATCAAGATAATTTCATACCTTATTTAATATTATAACCATTTTTGTAATTTAATGTTGTTTTTCTCATAATTTCTTTAGTTAAAAACACGCTTATTATCAAAGCTGCCGAAATATCGGCTATAGGCTGGCTTATCCAAACACCCTTCATGCCTATAGATTTCGATATTATACTTATAATCGGAATAAATAATATAACCTGTCTTAGCAAAGTCAAAAATATAGAATACTTAACCCTTCCTATAGACTGGAAATATATCGGTCCAAGTATGCAAATTCCAACTAATGGCATAGTAGATAAGTATATTTTGATTCCACTTAAACAAATTTCCTGCAATCTCGGATCTTTCGTAAATATATTTACAAAAGCATCTGGATAAATTCTAATCAATAAAAGTCCTAATGTCAGAAATACGACTGCTGCAAATATTCCCTGCATCAATACATTTTTAGCTCTGGCAAACTCCTTCGCACCGTAGTTGTAGGCTATCAACGTCTGCATTCCTTGACTCAACCCAAATATAGGCATATAAAACATCAACGATATCGAGGTAATAGCCGTCATCGCTCCTATAGCTAGATCTCCACCGTATATATGTAAAAATTTATTCGTAACTAGATGTATAAATCCAGTTACAATTTCCATACAAAACGGTGTCGCCGCCACAGTCAAAATAACAACTATAACGTTTCTATCTAATCTTATATTTTCAAATCTTAGTTTTATGTTTGATTTTCCTCTAGTAAAATAATAAGTCGTCCAAATAAAATTTATAAACTGACATATAACCGTCCCTATCGCCGCACCCTTTATTCCAAAACCGAAATAAAATATAAATAGTGGGTCGAAAATCAAATTAAGTAGTGAACAAATTATCATAATTGTAGCAGCCAGCTTAGGTCTTCCATCTGCTCTTATAGCTGCATTCAAACTAAATCCAGCTAAATTTATAACAGAGCCCATAAGCATTGTCGCCATGTATTCCTTTGCATAAATAATAGTATTATCGCTAGCTCCAAATAAATATAAAATTTGATCTATAAACACAAGGCATAATACCATAGATACAATTCCACCTAAGATTTCAAGTGCAAAAGTACTTCCTAAAATTTTTTCAGCCTCTTTTATATCGTCTCTCCCTAATTCTATAGATATATTGGTACTGCCTCCAACTGATACAGCTATTCCAAATGCTCCTATTAAAGTAAACACAGGCATCGTAACTCCAAGACCAGATATAGCATATGCGCCTACTCCCTCCATCGAACCTATAAATGCTCTGTCGACTGTATTGTACAAGCAAGTCACGAGCATCGCCAGTATCGCTGGTATAGAGTATTTAAATAGTAATTTACTTATATTGTCTTTCGCTAAATTGTCCATCATAACGCTCCTACCTAACCATGTCATAAGTTATACAAACTGGTTTTTTAGTTCTAGGATCTTCTACTATTTCACTGTCTATATTGAAAAGCTCTCTTAAGTTTTCCTTTGTCATGACCTCTTCTGGACTTCCTTCACAGCAAATTTTACCCTTTTTTATGCCTATCATATGGTGTGCAAACCTGGCCGCATTGTTTAGTTCGTGTATTACCATTACTATTGTGGTGTTGTATTTTTTGTTTAATTCATCTAGCACCTCCAATACCTCTAATTGGTGAGCTAAATCTAGATAAGTTGTCGGCTCATCTAAAAGCAGTATATCCGTCTTTTGAGCCAATGCCATAGCTATCCAAGCTCTCTGTCTCTGACCTCCAGATAAATCCTCTATTTTTCTATTTTTAAATTCATATATTCCTGTAGCCTTTAACGCCCAGTCCACTATCTCTTTATCTTCTTTTTTATCTGATCTAAAACCGCTTTTATGTGGAAATCTCCCGTATGCAATCAGTTCCTCTACTGTCAAGCCACTTGGTGCCTGTGGACTCTGAGGTAAAACTGCCATATTTTTTGCAATTTCTGTCGAACTTTGTTTCTTTATATTTTTAGAATTTATATATATCTCTCCACTTTTTGCAGTTAAAATTCTAGCTATGGTCTTTAGAATCGTCGATTTACCGCAGCCATTTGCACCTATAATCGTTGTAATTTTCCCTTTTGGTATTTCTAAGTTTAAGTTTTCTACTATATCTACATTTCCATAAGAAATATTTATATTTTTTGTCTCTATTGAATTTGTCATAAATTTCCTCCTCAATAATTAATTTGTCTTTATCATCAGGTAAATAAAATAAGGCACTCCTATCACAGAAACTACAAGCCCAACCGGTATCTCTAGTGGTGCAAATACATTTCTAGCAATTGTATCTGACACCAGCAAAATAAACGCACCGACTAATGCTGAAACTGGTATCAGTCTTTTGTGAGCAGGACCTACCAATTTCCTAGCTATATGTGGAGCGATAAGTCCTAAAAACGCTATACTTCCAGCAACAGAAGTCGCAACACCTGCTAAAATAACTGCTACTACGATTAATTTTCGCCTCTCCTTTTCCACATTTACACCTAGACCTATAGCCATCTCATCACCTAGATTTAAAACATCTAAATACCTAGATTTATAAAAAGCAAATACTCCAAATACAGCTACAAAAGGAGCGCTTATTAAGACGTATTTCCAAGTCGCTCCCCATATACTTCCATTAGTCCATGCCACTACTCTGTTGAACTCCTGAGTCGTGAATTTCAACTGAAAAACCGTAAGCAATGCAAGAAATGCTGTATTTATCCCAATTCCGATTAATAGCAATCTCGATGAATTTATTCCTTTATTCCAAGCCAGTACATATATTAAAAACGCTCCAAATAACGCTCCTGTAAGCGCCACTATAGGCATAGTGTATATAGTAAAATCACTTATTCCATCGTATACATTTCCATTTAAAAAATACATGTACATAACTACAAACAATGCAGCTCCAGAATTTATACCCAATATTCCCGAATCCGCTAAGTCATTTTTCGTAACGCCCTGCAAAATAGCTCCAGATATTGCAAGTGCTGTTCCTACTAAAACTGCCATTACTATTCTAGGTAACCTCAATTTGAAAATAACCAACTCTTGATTCCTTGTACCAAGACCGATTAATGTCTTGACTACATCCATAGGTGTTGTACTTGAAGAACCTAGATGCAAACTGATTACAAAGGTCGAAAATATAAAAGCTATTAAAACGAGCAATATAATCGTAAATTTTTTGTCTTTTTTCATATTAATTCATATCCTTTCTGATAAGATATATAAAAACAGGTACTCCTAAAAGTGCCGTCAGAGATCCTATTGGCGTCTCATAAGGTGGATTTATAAGCCTAGAAAACACATCGCTGTAAACTAAAAGCACTGCTCCCATCACAAATGAACACGGAATTATATATTTATAATCCACACCAACTATTTTTTTGACTATCTGAGGTATTATAAGCCCGACGAAAATTATATTTCCAGCCACAGAAACGGATGCTCCTGTCAGCAAAATAACTATTATCAACGCTATCAGCCTCGTGCGGTTTGTATTTTCACCTAGACCGATAGCTACCTCCTCACCTAAACTAAGAATTGTGATTTTTTTAGATAAAATCATAGCAAGACTTATGCCTATAACACCAACTATTAAAAGCAGCTTCACTCCCTGCCATTTAACGCCTATAAAACCTCCACATATCCAAAAACTCAGCTGTTGTGACAAGTTAAAATACATAGCCACCCCAGTGGCCAATGATATAAGCAATGTTCCAAGCGCCGTCCCAGCCAAAGTAAGCTTCACAGGATCTACCTTTCCAATCGACCTTGAACTTATGAAATAAACAAACAATCCGCTTATACCGCCTCCTAAAAATGCAAATACCATAAGCGAAAATCCGCCTATAATTATATTTGGATTTACCTGCTGTAAAACTAAAGCCACAGCTACCATAAATGTAGCCCCTTGAGTTATACCTATAACTGAAGGCTCTGCTATTGGATTTCTAGTTATCCCCTGCATAATTGCACCTGATACAGCCAGAAATCCTCCGACCAATGCGCCGGCAAGTGCCCTAGGTATTCTGACATCTCTTATAATTTTAGATTCTATATCGACGTTATTTGTAAATAAACTATCTATCATAGTCAAAAAGCTTATATCCTTTGCACCTATAGATACCGATATGAATATTCCCAAGGCAAGTAAAATAAGCCCCGAAGCTATCAAAACATACGAATTTCTTTTATTCAAATAATTCACTCCTTTTTTGAATTTTCTAATTTATCCTCTAAATTAAACTAGGTGAATAAATAAATTTATCCACCTAATTCAAAATCAACATCGATTTTCATGTTATTATATTAAAGCTTTTTTTATTTCTTCTAATAATAATTGTCTTCCCATTGGATTGTAAGCCTGTGAGAAGAATGGACTTGCATTTAAGAATACGAAGTTTCCTTCTTTTACAGCTCTTATCTCATTAAATACACTGTCTTTTTCTAAATCTTGCTTATCAGATTCCATGCCGATTACTATTATGTTATCTGCATCTATTTCTGTAAGTCCTTCTATACTTACAGTTGGAAGAGTTATACTGTCTTGTTCTGGCATGTTTGCTGGTTGTTTAAGTCCCATATCTTCTCTTAAAATAGTTCCCATTCCACCTTCTGTAAATATCATAAATTGTCCTGAAGATGCTAAAGCAACTACATATGATTTATCACCATTAGCTTTTTTTATTTCATCTCCAATTTTTTTAGCTTCTGCATAGTAAGAATCTAACCATTTTTTAGCGTCGTCTTCTTTACCGAATAATTTAGCAACTTGATCTAAATTCTTTTCCCAATCATTTGAATAATCCTCAAGCATTACAACTGGCGCGATTTCTTTTAATTCATCGTATATTTTTTCTTGTCTCGGCGCCATTATTATTAAATCTGGTTCAGCTTCTATTATTGCCTCTATGTCCATAGTGTCGCTCATTGAATGTCCAACTACTTTTACGTCTTTAAAAGTCTCAGCCATATAAGATGGTACGTTTTCTGTATCATAAGAATCCACGTTAGCAGTTGCTACTGGAGTATATCCCAATATAGCTAATTCCTCACTACTTCCAGAAATATCTACTATACGGCTTGGATTTTCCGGTATTTCTACCTCACCCTTTGAAGTTTCTACAACTCTTGTCTTAGTTTCTTTAGATGATTCATCGTTACTTGAACACCCTGTAAATAATGTCATCGATAATATCGCAATTAGCATCATCGATAATATTTTTATTTTTTTCATATTTATTCCTCCACTCTATTCTGCTATGATTATATTTATCTATAGATAATGATTATCAATTCTTGTAGATAAATTATATCAAATTTCAAAATCTACGCAATACAAATAGAGCATTTCCATAACTTACCTGGTTTTTAAACAAAAAATTTAAAAACCCAATCGAGAAATAGCCACTATTAAGTGGTACAAAATTTTCTCGATTGGGCTTTTTATTAATCTTTTACAATTTTTATAACTCTTTTGCAAGAGGAAGAAGACTTTTTTTCATTACTATTAAAAAAATTAAAAACAGAATAATTCCTTTAAAATTACTGCTTATTGTTACACTCCACCAAATTCCATTTAGTCCAAGCAAGCTCGCACTGCTTAGAAAAATCGCCATAGGAATTCTAGCTAAGTTCAAACTCGTACTCACAAAAGAAGGCGCATAAGTTCTGCCTAACCCCTTAAAAATACCTGTAACAGTTATCTCTATACACATAAGTAGCTGTGAATAACCTAATATTCTAAGATAATCTGTTCCTTTTAAAATAGCATCGGATTCATTTATAAATACACCAAATATATATTTTCCTAAAAATACCAAAATCATTGAAGTTACTGTCCCCCAAATCAAGGCTCCAACTAATGCTATTTTACTTCCTTTTATAATTCTATCGTATTTTTTAGCTCCGTAGTTTTGGCCAGTAAATGTCGATAAAGCAGCTGCAAATCCCTCGGCACTCATCCACGAAATCGACTCTATCTGAGAGCCCACCTTTTGAACTGCAATTGCCACCGGTCCAAACGATGCCACTATAACACCCATAGCCATTGATATAAGTGTAAATAAAGCATTTTGAATAGCCACAGGAAAACCTAATTTAAGTAAAGTTTTTAAATATTCCCACTTAATATTTCTAAAATACTTCACTTTGAAATAATCCTCATTGTTTTTTATTATTATACTTATAAATACACAACTTACCACAATTTGAGATGTAACAGTTGCAATTCCCGCCCCGTTTACTCCGAGAACTGGAACAGGTCCAAGTCCAAAAATCATAATAGGATCTAGTACTATATTTACAATAAGTCCTATAGTATTTATCTTAAAAGGCGTCTTGCTATTTCCAAGACCTATAAATATCGATGTAAAAACAGGATTTATAAAATAAAAAATCATTCCACACGCTATTATAATTAAATATTGTCTAGACATCGATATAACTTGATTATCGCCTAAATTAAAAAGTCCTATAAGCTGCTTGTTAAAAGCTATCAAAATCAAGCTATATGTTATAGATAAAAATATATTTAACTCTATAGATGATTTTATATATGCTTTGACCTCATCTACATCCTTTTGCCCCATGCTCTGTGCAACCTTTACCTCTCCCCCAATTTTTGAGAATATAATAAACGCCATAGCAAGCCATGGATAAAATCCTGCAGTACCTACAGCAGCAACTGAATTACTGCCATTTCTTCCGACCCACATCATATCGGTCAAATTATATGCGATTTGAATAAACGATGTCGCCATTATGGGGATGGCTATTCTGACTAATTTGTCTACAATTCCCCCCTCTGTCAAATCTATCTTATTGCTCATTTTTCCTCCAATTTCTACCTAAAATCCTAATGCTTTTAAATCTAATCCTCTATATGATACGACAATTAACAAAGCTCCTATAACAAATCCTACTACTATCATAATTTTAACGTATTGATTTACTTTTACCTTTTGTTTCAATTTATATACAATCATAAAAGCGAAACTAACCATACATATAAGAATCACCATAACTCCTACAGTAAGTCCAAATCCAGCCATCATAAGGTTGTCCATCTTGTTTCCTCCTATTTTCATATTTTCATAGCTAATAATATTGTATCATATCTTTTAAATACATAGAATGTAGTTATATAAATCAACAATATTTAGGTAGAAATAGGTAATTTTATAAAATATAATTATATTAAATAAGAAAATCTTTATTATAAAATTCTAAATTTAGATTTTCTTAAAACAGAATGTAAATTATAGAAATTTTATTAAAAGGAGATTTTGATATGATTAAATACAAAGAACATTTTGGAATAAGTATAATTTCTACTGAAACAAATCCTTCAACTGATGTAAATTTTCTGACAGAGGCTATTGTAAATGACGTCGAAAAATTTCATAAATCTATAGAGGGATACAAAAAAACACCGCTAGTTAAGTTGGATAACCTAGCAAAAAAACTAGGTGTAAAAAATGTATTTGTAAAAGATGAATCCTACAGATATGGACTTAATGCCTTCAAAGGTCTTGGAGGATTATACGCTATATTTAGAATAGTGTGTGATAAATTAAATTTGGACCCTTCTTCTACAACATTTGAAGATCTTCAATCAGAAGAAATAAAATCAAAATTAAAGGATATGGTATTTGTCACAGCTACCGATGGAAATCACGGCAAGGGTGTGGCTTGGGCAGCCAACAAACTAGGCTGCAAATCTGTCGTTTTCATGCCTAAAGGAAGTGTATTAGCCAGAGCTAAGGCTATCGAAAGTATGGGAAATTCTACTGTCACAATAACTGATTTAAATTACGACGATGCAGTTAGAAAAGCATCTTCTCTAGCGGATGAAAAAGGATGGTATCTTGTTCAAGATACTGCCTGGGATGGATACGAAGACGTACCTAATTTTATAAGCCAAGGCTATACCATAATGGCTAAAGAGGCATTAGATGAATTAAACGAGCTTGGAATAGAAAAGCCTACTCATTTATTCCTACAAGCTGGTGTCGGCTCAATGGCAGGAAGTGTCCTTGGATATATGGTC
Source organism: Intestinibacter sp. (assembly GCF_022780145.1). Classification (GTDB taxonomy): domain Bacteria; phylum Bacillota; class Clostridia; order Peptostreptococcales; family Peptostreptococcaceae; genus Intestinibacter. Next base: position 2,732 of record NZ_JALEXO010000334.1, on the reverse strand, counting down.
AACAGATTTGACAAAAAACCACCGATAACTACTATAGTTGAACCAGCTACAGTGGCATGCATTTATAAATCTGCACTTGCAGACGACTCAAAACCTCATGCTGTAACAGGCGACCTACAAACAATAATGGCTGGTCTTAATTGCGGTGAACCAAATACTGCCACATGGCCTATTTTGAGAGATTACGCTAGCTTCTATGCGGCTTGTCCTGACTATGTAACTGCTAGAGGTATGAGAGTACTTGCTAGTCCTATAAAAGACGATAAAAAAGTTATCTCTGGTGAATCAGGTGCAGTCGGCATGGGTCTTTTATCTATGTTGATGGAAAAGGACGAGTTTGTCGATATAAGAAAAGATATGAATTTAGATGAAAACTCAACAGTTTTAATATTTAGCACTGAGGGTAATACTGATCCTAAGGGATACGATGAGATAGTTTACGATGGACGAAATTACAGTCCTTTTGTTTAAAATTATAGTGAGGAGGATAAACTTATGAAAAAAGCTGTATACTTTTTCTGTACAGATTACGAAAGAGATGAAGTAGCACCGAGAGTTTTAGATTATATAAAAGAAAACTACGATTTAAAGTCTGCCGATTATAAATTTGCAGATAGAGATGTATATGAATACACAGATGACATTGGAAGTTTATTTTCATTTGTAGAAACTGACAAGGTTTTGAGCTATGACTATGATTTATACATACCTCTTTTAAATAAATACTTTGGAGATTACGATGTGGCAGGAGTTGTAAACTGGCACGGTGGAAAAAACGCACCAGATAAAATACTTACAGTACATTCAACTGGTGATGTTGTGGGCAAGGTATTTGCTCCATCAAACCCAATTTACCTTAGAAATTTAATGCTTGCAATAGAAGAAAATCGCCTAAAAGAAGGATTAGATGACTTCACTACAATGACTGAAGCGACACACTGGACTGGTACTATTCAAGGTCAAGACATAAACCTAATAGATAAATACCAAGTTCCTATATTCGATATAGAAATAGGAAGCACACTAGAAAGCTTGAAAAATCCAGTCGCAGTCAGCATCCTTGCAAACTCTCTTTTTAGAGTTTTTGACAATGAAAAGGACCCTTCTCTAAATGACATCAAGGTCTTACTTTGCACAGGTGGAATGCATTTTGAAGATAGCTTTTCAAAAGTGATATTAAACACAGAAAAACCAATCTCAATTGGACATGTACTATCTGCTCAATGGATGGTTCAAGGTGAATACGACAAGGACGAAAATTATCAATACCTAAAAAAATGCGTCGACTCTATATCTATGAAGGTAGATGGAATTGTTTTCCACGATAATATAAAATCAGCTTATAAGAATCAAGTTAAGAAACTCGGCGAAGAGCTTGGGGTTCCTGTTTTTAAATACAAAAAATTAAAAAACCCTAAAGATTTGCCACTATAAAATTATCTAAAATAAAACATAAATAAGGGAGCTATATAAATAAATTCATTTTATATGCTCCCATTTATTTTTTTAATTTTAAAACTTTAATCTACTGCATTCTCACTCTTTTTCTTTTTAATATGCTTTCCAACTATCTCACTTACATCAGTTATAGTCACAAAAGCAGAATAATCATCTGCCTCTACTATCCTCTTAAGTTCTGGAACCTCTATTCTAGTTACAACAGCATACAAAACAACTTTCTTACCACTTATAAGACCTTCTCCTTCTAGCATTGTAACTGTTCTACCTAGATGTTTATATATACTATTTGCAATCTCTTCACCGTGATTAGTTATAATCATAGCTGCCTTTGCCTGTTCGAGACCATCAGATACCATATCAATAATTTTAAATGTTATAAAATAAGTAAGTATAGAATACAATGCCCTATCCCATCCAAATAGCAAGCTCGCTGTAGCATATATAAAGAAGTTAAAGAACATCACTACTTGACCTACAGAAAATGATGTTTTCTTGCTGATTAATATAGCTACTACCTCTGTACCATCTAAGCATGCACCGTATCTAATGACAAAACCAACACCAATTCCTAATAAAACTCCTCCAAAAACTGTTGCCAGTAGTATATCATTTGTCAATTCATTTACTGGTTTAAATTGTTCTAATAAAATAGAAAATACCACCATTGCATAGGCAGCTTTTATTAAAAAGCCTTTACCTAAGTGTTTATATCCTAAAATTAAAAATGGTATATTTAATACCAAAGTAAGTATACTTAATTGGATTTTAGTAACATAGCTCAACATAATAGAAATACCGATTATTCCACCATCAATTATGTTATTAGGAACTAAAAATATTTCTAGAGCTACAGCAGCAAAGGCTGCACCAATAGTAATGAGTAAAAAAGAGATGAATTTATCCAGTAGGCTTTTGTTGTTACTCTTACTTGTCATACTTATCCTCCTTTTCTTATTTATATTTTTAAAATAATTTCATATAATTTTCTAAAATCCTCTTTATTTTTTATATTTTTTACAAAATTTTAACATTTTCGACCTTCTCACATTTACAAAACATGGAATTAATATATAATGATTATGTATGTTATTTTAATCAATCGATATATTATACAACTAGAAAGGATTATATTTATGGAGTTAACTCATTTATTTTTCTTATGTCCATTTATGTTTTTAGCTGGCTTTGTCGATGCTGTGGCAGGTGGAGGCGGATTAATTTCAATACCTGCGTATATGGCTACAGGAATGCCCATGCATTTCGTATATGGA
>NZ_JALEXO010000333.1 GCF_022780145.1 Intestinibacter sp. | reverse complement strand
GAAGCTGTAAGCATCCTTCATTGTAAAGTTTCTAGTTCTCATAACCCCAAATCTTGGTCTTCTTTCATCTCTGAATTTAGTTTCGATTTGATATAAGTTAAGTGGAAGTTGTTTGTATGAAGTTATTTCGTTTTTAACTATATGTGTGAAAGTTTCTTCATGTGTTGGTCCAAGACAGTAATCTCTACCATTTCTGTCTTTTAATCTGAACATTTCAGGCCCCATAACATCCCATCTTCCTGATTCTTGCCATAATTCAGCAGGAACTAATAACGCACATGATATTTCTTGTGCTCCTTTTGCGTTCATTTCTTCTCTTATTATATCTTCTACTTTTCTGAATACTCTTATACCCATTGGTAATTGGTTGTAAATTCCTGATGCCATTTTTCTTATCATACCTGCTCTAAGCATTAATTGATGACTTGTAATCTCTGCATCAGATGGTACTTCTTTTAATGTTGGCATTAACATTTTTGACATTCTCATAGCTATTTATTCCTCCTTAAAATTTTTCTGTATTAAAAAAACCTTTCATCTCTTTTATAAAGAGACGAAAGGTTATATATTCCGCGGTACCACTCTAATTAGCTATAAAAGCTCTCTCAAAGGATGTAACGGTCCTACCCGTAAAAACTTTTTACCGTTTTTATGCTAAAAGACTGGTTCAAAAACATCATCATAGAAACTCTCACCGACGTTTCCTCTCTGTAAAGAATCAAGATTTTTACTATTTCTTCATCATTGCGTTTATTTTATTTCAATTATTTTCATAATCTATTTTATAATATATTATTTATTATTTGTTGTCAACTTTTATTAATGAACAAATTGCTTGTGATGATATACCTTCTTTGTTTCCCGTGAAACCAAGTCCCTCTTCTGTAGTCGCTTTCACATTCACAGAATCTATATCTACACCTATAGCATTTGAAATATTCTCTCTCATTTTTAAAATATGTGGAGCCATCTTAGGTGCTTGTGCAATTATTATACTGTCGATATTATTTACCTTATAACCTTTACTTATTATTAAATTATTTACAAATTCTAATAATTTTATACTATCTGCACCTTTATATTTTGGATCTGTATCAGGGAAATGTTTACCAATATCCCCTAAAGCTAATGCTCCAAGCATAGCATCCATTATTGCATGAACTAAAACATCTGCATCTGAATGTCCTAGAAGACCTTTTTCATGTGCAATTTCTACTCCACCTAATATTAATTTTCTACCTTGAACTAATTTGTGAACATCATATCCTATACCAACTCTCATATCTATCTCCTCATATTACTCGATTATTATTGTCTATCAGAATACTGATTTTATTATGTCAATATATTCTCTATACTCCATATTTACAATTTCCATAATATTTTTTTCAAAAAATAGTTCTCCTATAAGCTTATCCAATATAATCTGCTTATCACTATCCTTGTATTTAATATTAAACGATTTAATTATCCACTTATTAACACTTATTTCCACAATCAAATTATCTTGGTTCTTTATGCAAATATTAAATTTTGGAGTTTTTTCAAATATCCATTTATCTTTACTGTAAATTTGTTCTGCATTTTGATTAATTTTTTCTAAATCTACATCCTTCAAAATTATTTCATTAGAATCGTCCACATTTAAAATTATATATTCTTTAATCTTGTCTACAAATTCATCTACATCCATATCTATGTAATCATTCAAATTAGTTACTTCACTTCTAACAGATTTAGTCGCATTAGATGCAGCCTTTTTATTCGTATTCAAAAACCTACTCAAATTATTTAAATCAGAACTAAAAAGCAACGTACCATGGTAAAGACATTTGTTTCCTCTTATACATTGAGCCGAGCCAGAAATCTTCTTTCCATCGACTAACAGGTCTTTTCTATCACTATACGTTGCTTTCACACCAAAATAATCGAGCATTTTCTGCATAAATTTGGTGTATTTAATAAAGTCTATTTTATCTAATTTTACGTTCTTTTGAATAAATGTCATATTGACATTTCCTAAGTCGTGATAAACAGTCCCTCCACCAGATATCCTTCTGAGTAAAGGTATTTTTCTATTGTTTATCAAGCTATGTTCTATCTCAACATATGGATTTTGATTTTTACCTAAAAAAATAGATTCCTCATTCCTCCATACGATAATTATGTCGTCTCCAAAATCGTCACTTGAAAATAAATACTCTTCAAGCGCAATATTAAAATACGGGTTTTTATAGTCACTTACTAAATATAACATTTAGCTACCCTTTCTATCTTATTATCCAATTTTTTTCATTCTTTTTCCCATTTTTGACTTTTTTCTTAAGTTCAAAATTTGTTCTGCTACATTTATGTCTTCTGGATTAGTGATCTTTATGTTTTCATAAGATCCTAAAACCATTGTCACCTCTTGACCTAAAAATTCAACTAGCATTGAATCATCAGTTCCATAAAAATTCTTGCTATATGCATTTTCATATGCTCTAAGTATTAAGTCTTTATCAAAAGTTTGTGGAGTTTGAGCAGACCATAGAGTTTCTCTAGCAGGTGTGCTTTTTACTACTCCATTTTCGATAACCTTTATAGTGTCTCTGACTGGGACACCTACTACAGCTGCTTTTTTCTCTTTAGCAACTTCTATTGATTCATTTATTATCGCATGGCTTACAAATGGTCTAGCACCATCGTGAATTAAAACTATATCACTATTTGGATCTAATTCCTTTAATCCATTATAAATTGAATCCTGTCTTTCTTTTCCTCCATAAGCTATTTTTATATCTCTAAAATCGTATTTATCTAATATTTCGTGTTCGAAGAAATACTCTTCTTCTTCTCTTATACAGACAATTATTTCGTCTATATTTTCATTGCTATAGAAAACATCTATAGTATGAGCTATCATTTCTTTCTCGTCTAATTTTATATATTGTTTATTTATGTCTAGATTCATTCGTCTTCCGCTTCCTGCAGCCACAATAACAACACTATTCATAATTTCACCTCTTGAATTCATATAACCTTATTTAACATCAACTAATCTAAACTTTCTCAATATAAAAGGACCTTTTTAACTAAAGGTCTTCCTTATTTTTTGTATTATATTTATTCCTTATTCATTATAGTTAAAATAAAAATTTTTTTCAAATTAATTATATTCCTAAATTCAATAAAAAGTTGAGATTAAAATTCGTATTGCTATTGGTCAATTTGAAATAGGAATATTCTTCTTATTGAGTTTTATTTTATAAAATATTTTTGAGTTTTATTAATCTAATAATATATCTATTTTTTTAATATGTCAATGGATATTTATTGTTTTTCAATAAATATTTATTGTTTTCGAATATTAAACGGTCATATTTTTAAATTCCCTCAAGGCAAACGTTTGCTATTATAATCAAATTTAACAAAGAAATACAAAGTGTAATTTTCTACTTCTTTGTTAAATTTTTTTAACTATTTTTTAGGTGTATGTATTGAATTATTATCTACATCTACTAATGCCTCTTTTAATACTTCAGAAATAGTCGGATGGGCAAATATCATATCTGCAGCTTCATCTGCTGGTACCTCTAATGCTTTTAATATCGCAGCTTCATTTACAAGCTCAGTTGCATTTTTACCTATTATATGAACTCCAAGTATTTCTCCATATTTTTCCTCTGCTATTACTTTTATAAATCCAGCAGACGCACTTTCTGTTAAAGCCTTTCCATTTGCTGCGAAACTAAATTTACCTACTTTTATATTGTAAGATTTTCTAGCTTGTTCTTCAGTTAATCCAACTGATGCGACTTCTGGTACTGTATACAGACATTTTGGTGATGCTTGATCTTTAAATTTGATTTGTCCACCCATGGCATTTTGAGCTGCAACTTCACCCATTGCAAAAGCAGCATGAGCAGTCATGTCTATACCTGTCACATCTCCTACTGCATATATTCCTCTTTTAGAGGTTTCCATTTTATCGTTTACAGAAACAAATCCATTTTCTATCTTAATACCTAGATCTTCTAACCCATTTAAATTAGCTTCTCTTCCTAATGCTAATAATACTTTATCAACCTCTACTTCTTCATCAGCTAGTTTCACTATTATTTTGTCATCAGATTCAACAAATCTATATACTTCTTTATTTGTTAGTATTTCTATACCCTTTTTAGCTAATGTTTTCTTTAATGATGTAACTACCTCTCCATCAAAACCTGTAAGTATTTCATCATCAAATGATATAACAGTTACTTTAGAACCTCTTGAATTGAATATTTGAGCGAATTCTATTGCTATAAAATCTGAACCAATTACTGCCATATTTTTTGGAACTTCTTCTAAATCTAAAGCGTCTGTAGTCTTTAATACCAAACTAGAATTTTCTCCTTTTATATCGCTCTTATAAACATTAGATCCAGTTGCTATAATCACACTAGAAGTCGATAAAGTCTCTCCATTTTCCAAAATCACTTCGTTAGCATTTTTTACTGTAGCTTTTGTTTTAAATATTTTCACACCATATGATTTTAATAATCCCTCGACTCCTGCAACTAATTTCTTAGTCACTCTATTTTTATATTTTATGGCTTTTTTAATGTCTTGTCCTTCAATCTTTACAGAAATTCCTCTTTTTGAGAAATCTTTTATAGCTTCTAGCATCTCGACATTTTCCGTATATATTTTAGTCGGTATACACCCTCTATTTAAACATGTTCCACCAAATTTATCAGCTTCTACTATTGCTACATTTCCACCTAACATAGTCGCCTTTATGGCTGCAACATATCCTGCGGGTCCACCGCCTACAACTACTACATTATACATAATTTCCTCCTAATTATCTGCATAAGAATAGATAAGGATTTTTAAGTCGACAGTCGATTTAAAAATCCTTACTTAAATTTTATATAAACATTTTATATGGATTTTCTAATAAATCCTTAAGCTCTTTTAAAAATTTAGCTGCTGTAGTTCCATCGACCACTCTATGATCTGATGTTAATGAAAGATTCATAATAGGTCTTATTTTTATCTCTCCATCTACGGGAACTACTCTATCAACTGTAGCTCCGACTCCCAATATAGCGCTATTTGGCATATTTATTATTGGTGTAAATGTCGTTATCCCATACATACCTACATTGCTTATAGTAAATGTGCTTCCTTCTTGTTCTGATGGTTTTAATTTATTAGTTTTGACCTTGTTTATTAGTTCCTTACTTTCTATAACAATTTGAGATAAAGTTTTTTTATCAGCATCTCTTATAACAGGAACATATAACCCTTCTTCAAGTCCTACAGCCAAAGCTATATTAACCTCTTCATATCTAAATATTTTATCTCCAACCCAAGCTGAATTTAATACTGGATTTTTCTTTAATAATCTAGATACCGCCATGACAATTAAATCTGTATATGTTAATTTATAACCTGTGACATCTTGCACACTCTCGATTAATTTTTCTCTCAAAGTTTTTAATTCTGTCATATCTACTTCTATATTCATATTAAATGTAGGTGCTGAGAAGTAGCTTTCAGACATTCTTCTTGCAACTGTCGATCTCATAGGACTTAAAGCCTCAAAATGTCCATTTACTGTATTAAATATTTCCTCTTCTCCAATTATATTTACTACAGTACCTATTGCCTTAGATATTTCTGATGCTTTCTCTGTTTCATCTATATATTTTTCAACATCTTCTTTAGTTATTTTTCCGTTAAATCCTGTTCCTGTGATATTATCTATGTCTATTCCAAGGTCATCCGCTATTCTCATTGCTAAAGGTGTAGCTTTTAAAGAACTTACCTTTAAATAATTTAATACATCAGCAAGATGGACTCTCCCATTTGGACCGCTACCTTTTACCTTAAATAAATCTACTTCGTTTTCTCTAGCTTTTTTTCTAGCTGCTGGAGTAGCTCTTACCTTTTCGTTTTGTTGTAATGTTTCATCTATCTTTGAAACTAATCTTGTTTCAGACTCCTGATTCGCTTGAATCTCAGTTTCTAAGCATTGTGAAACATCTCCTTTAGCCAATATCTTCGCCTTTATTTCAGCAGGATCTTCACCTTTTTCTGCTATTGCTCCAATTACAGTAAAAACAGGCAATACCTCACCTTCTGTATCGTGAGTTATAACAGCTAAAATTCCATCGCCTTCTGCTTCTACCTCCATGTTTACTTTGTCTGTTACGATTTCCAATATAGGCTCTCCAGTAGTTACTGTCTCTCCTTCTTCTTTCAACCAAGATACAATTGTACCTTCTTGCATATCTATGCCGGCCTTTGGTATTATCACCTCTATCATAATCTCGCCTCCTATCTAACAATCAAAGATCTTATCGCATCTTCAATTTCATCAGTTCTAGGTACAACTGCTTTTTCTAATTCTGGATTATATGGTATAGGTACATCCTTACCTGCCAATCTTTTTATAGGAGCGTCTAAGTAATCAAAAGCCTCACTTTCAGCTATTGTAGCCGCAATTTCTCCACCTAGACCACCTGTTTTAGCCGCTTCGTGAACTATTAACGCTCTTCCTGTTTTGCAGACACTTTTTATTATTGTTTCTTTATCCATTGGATATAGAGTTCTTAAATCTACTATTTCAACATCTATATTTTCTTTTTCCAAAGCTTCAGCTGCTGCTTGGCATCTTTCCAACATTCTACCGTAAGTTATTACTGTAACATCTGAGCCCTCTCTTTTTATATCAGCTTTTCCTAATTCTATTATATAATCCTCTTCTGGCACTAATCCTTTAGTTTTGTATAATAATTTATTTTCATAGAAAATAACTGGATTATTATCTCTTATCGCCGCTTTTAATAATCCCTTTGCATCAGCTGGAGTCGAAGGTGCTACCACCTTAAGTCCTGGAACATGGCACATCCAAGCCTCCAAGCTTTGTGAATGCTGTGCTGCTGCTCCTGTTCCAGATCCACCTGGAGTTCTAACTACCATTGGAACTTGAGCCTTTCCTCCAAACATATATCTCATTTTTGCCGCTTGGTTGACTATCGCGTCCATTGCTATTGTTATGAAGTCACTAAACATAATTTCCATTATAGGTCTCAATCCTGTCGCCGCTGCTCCTACTGCACATCCAGCTATAGCAGCCTCTGATATAGGAGTATCTCTGACTCTTTCTTCTCCAAATTCTTCTACCATTCCTACAGAAACACCAAATGCGCCTCCGTATACTCCAATATCTTCACCTAAAAATATAATATCCTCGTCTCTTCTCATCTCTTCAACCATAGCTTCTCTTACGGCATCTTTATATGTGATTTCCTTCATTCCCATAATTTCTATCCTCCTGGTAAGTATCATTTTTTATTTCGTACAAATTTCTATGTTAAAATTAATCAGCATAAACGTCCTCTTCTAATGTATCTAGCGGTGGCATTGGACTATTTTGCGCAAATTCAACTGCTTCTTCAATTGATTGTTTTGCTTCTTCTTCTATATCTTCTAATTCTTTTTCAGTCGCAAAACCTAATTTCAATATTTTATCTCTCAATCTTTTAATTCCATCTTTTTCTTTCCATGAATTTATTTCTTCCTTAGTTCTATAGGCATTTGCATCAGATTTGGAGTGGCCTACGAATCTATAAGTTTTAGCTTCAATTAAAACTGGTCCCTCTCCTCTTCTACACATTTCAGCTGCTTTTTGAACTGTTTCATAAACCTCTATCGCATCGTATCCATCTATAATAAAACTTTGTATTCCATAGCTAACAGCTCTATCTGCTATATTTTCTATATTCATAGATTTAGATTGAGCCGTAGACATTCCATATAAATTGTTTTCACAATAAAAAATTACTGGTAATTTCCAAACTGAAGATAGATTTATTCCCTCGTGAAACGCACCTTCATTAGCAGCTCCATCTCCAAAAGTACATAAAACTACCTTTCCAGTTTTTTTATACTTTTGAGTAAGTGCAGCACCTGGTGCCAATGTAAGACCTCCTCCTACAATTCCATTTGCTCCTAGGTTTCCAGATTCAATATCTGCTATATGCATTGAACCACCTTTACCCTTACAGTAGCCTGTGTATTTTCCCATAAGCTCTGCCATCATTTTATTTATATCTATACCCATTCCAATAAATTGGCTATGTCCTCTATGTGTCAATGAAACTAAATCACCCTTTTCAAGTGCCATAACTGCCGCAACACCAGAAGCTTCTTGTCCTATAGATAAATGAGTAGTCCCATGTATCATACCTCTTGCAAAGAACCAATTTACTTTTTCTTCAAATTTTCTAGCTTGATTCATTCTTTTATACATTTCAAGCAATGTTTCCTTTGATATTGACATAATTACCTCCTATAATTTACTATTTATATTTTTATCCTATACTATTTAATGATATTCATGTAAACTATAATTAATTTCTAAAGTATATACAAAATTTCCTTTATTAATATATCGATTATTTATATTTTTACATTTGTTCTTTTTTAAAACTATTGTAAGCTTGACAACATTATTTGTCAATGTCGTTAAAATTCAAATAAATTTCTCACAAATAAAAAAAGCATAGCAAACTTTTAAATTCACTATACTTTTATTTTCGATGTTATATTTTAAATTAATAATTTAATAAAGCTTCAGCTAAGCTATAATTAACGGCTAAAACATTTACATAATGACCATTCAAAGCTCCGATGACAGCATTTAATTTTTCCATACCACATGTCACTCCAATGACCTTATCCACATTTCTTAACTTTTCTATATTTATTCCAAAAACGCATTTATTATATTCATATTCAGATGCATTTCCATTGATATCATATACATTTAAACAAATATCCCCTACTGCTTTTCTTTCTTTAAATGTTTCAACATCCTTTTCATTAAAATATCCATTTTTTATTACATTTGAATTTTCATCTATAGGGCTTCCTATTCCAACTACTGCCATATTCATTTTATCCATAGCCTTGAATACGTCCTTTATATTTTTATCTTGTCTAAGTATACTTATAATATTTTCATTAGATACTATAGCTGGTCCATGCAATAGCTTAAATGTTCCTCCCATTCCTTTACTAAGCTCTATAACTAATTGATTTGAATGAGTTGTCATATCTGCTTCTCCTATACCACCTACTAAAGGAATAAACTCTATTTTATTGAATTTTTTAACCTTCGTATATTGAGGTATCATCTTTAAAGTTGTACCCATTGAAACACCTATAATATCTCCTTCTTGTATCATTCGATATAAGTATTTAGCTACTTCAGATCCTAATTCTTCCTTTTGAAAATTTGTATCATGCTTATCCTCTACTACAATAGCTTCTTTTAATCCAAATTTTTCTTCTAATCTTTTTTCTAACTTATAACAATTTTGTTCTTCTGGCCCTACAATTTCTATTCTTAAATATCCTCTTTCTTTTGCTTCTTTAAGTAATTTTGAAACTGTCGGTCTTGAAATACCTAGCTTTTTTGCTATTTCATTTTGCCCCATTTGATTTTCATAATACATAACGCAACATTTAAGCATTAAACGTGTATCACCTAATATCTTTTTCATACTCGCCCCCGCAATTTTTCAAAATTCATATAATCTAATTAAGGCTGTCCCAAATTAATTGAAACAGCCTTTTTTATCAAAATCTTTTAATTTGGAATTCTATTTAAAACATACCAAAACTTGCTGCATAAGCTATTAAAACGGCTAATGGTCCAGTTATTACTCTTGAGAATAATACTGCAGGAACACCTATTTCAACTGTTTCAGCTTCTGCTTCTGAAAGTGATAGACCAACTGGAACGAAGTCTCCACCAACTTGTGCATCTATAGCGAATAATGCTGGTAAAGCATATTGAGGTTGTATTCCACCTTGAGCTATTTGGTTACCTAATAAAACACCTATGATTTGAGCTATAACTGCCCCTGGTCCTATAAGTGGAGATATAAATGGTAGTGCACAGAATAAAGATATAACTAACATACCTGGTAATGATGATGCTAATGGAGATATTGTGTTAGCTAACCAGTTACCTACACCTGTACCATTGATTATACCAACTATTAATGATACAAATATCATGAATGGTAATATATTTGTTAAAGTAGTTTGTACTGCATCTCTTGCTGCTTGATAGAATGTAGAAACTACATTACCAACACCTTTACCTAATCTAGTTAAGAATCCTTCTTTAGCAACTTCGCCGTATTTTTCTTGAGCTTCTGCTTTCTTTTCTAAGTATTCTTCTCTAGTCATTTTTGAAGATCCTTCTGCTTCTTCTGCTTTTGCTTCAACAGCTGGTGCTGCAGTTCCATCACAGAATGAAACATTTTCTGGTTTTACGTCTGAAACATATATTTCTTCAGTTATAAATTTAGCTAAAGGTCCAGATTTTCCAACTGGAGTTAAGTTTACAGTGAATATTCCTTTTTTAGGATAAACACCACATCTAGCTGTACCACCGCAGTCAACGATTGCTAATATAACTTCTTCATCTGGTATAGTAGTTTTGAAACCATCTACTAATTCACAACCAGTCATATTTGCTATGTGTTGAGCTAGTGGAGGGAATCCTCCTCCTGTAACAACTAATATTTTATTTTTTGTTTCTGTTGGAACTATAGTTAAAGGTCCGCCCCAACCATTAGATCCTCTATTTATTACAATTGATTTATATTCACTCATTGTATTACCTCCCTTAATCAAACTCTACTATTTTACTTGTTTTTTCATTAACATTGCTGTTATTTTTTCAGTAACTATACCTCTTATAAGGATAACAACTACCCCAACTAAGAAATATCTAACTGCAAGTTGTCCTGTGCTTAATCCTAAAGCTGTGATACCAGCAGCTATACCTTGGTATACGAATAATTCACCAGCATTTGCATGTGGGAATAAACCAGTTATTGGATGTACAAATGATACTGTTGCATCATAGTATGCTGGTTTGTATTTTTCATCAACGAATTTACCAAAGTTGTAGCACATAGGGTTTGTTAAGAAGAATACTGCTAATATTGGTAATATTGTGTATCTTGTGATTACGTTCTTAGAAGCTAAAGCAGCTAATTTATCAACTCTTTCTTGTCCTATAATTGATATTAATGCATTAACTAAAGTTATTAATACTAATAATGTTGGTAATATACCAGTTACTAGGCCCATTAAGTTTTCTCCACCTAGATTGAATAAGTTTATAAATGCCTCTGCAAATTTTGCTATTTGTTCCATAAAAATTCCCCCTTTTTTATTTTATTGATTCTTAAATTGAACCGATAAAGTCAACCCACATTTTGACATCGTTTTCCAAAGTTGAAAATAAAAAAGACTTAACTTTATCGTTATTTATTTTTATAAAGGGAACTTGGTATGGAACTGATTATTATCTGGCCAAATTCCCTTTATTTATACAATTTCAATCTCAATCGAAATCCGATCTATTATCAATTTATCCTCAATATTTCAATTACTTAGAACCTAAAATCCTAATTATTTAGCATCCCAGAATCCTTCTGCTTGTAATTGTTCTTGTAATTGTCTTAAGTGATATAACTTAGTTGATTTATCTATTTCTACCAAATCATAAGTTATTACTTCACCTTTCTTGATGTCTTTTAATCCTTTTGTTTTTCTATCTACTAATCCTATTGGAACTGCATTCATTTCTTTTGCTGTTTCATATTTTTCTATTAATCCGTAGCAAGTGTATGCTCCGTATCCATCCATATATTC
>NZ_JALEXO010000293.1 GCF_022780145.1 Intestinibacter sp. | reverse complement strand
AGCAGGTGTCCCTGGCTTCATATTTACTCTCCAGAAAATCTTTTTCGCATTTAAAACTTTTATAACCTCGTGCATAATATCCTTTTTACCTACAGAAACTCCACCTGTAGTAAATACTACATCTATAATATCTATAATTTTTTTAATTTCATTTGCAATTAAATTTTCATCATCACCTAAAACTTCAGCCATGACTACTTCACAGCCTAATTCTTCTAGTCTAGAGGCTATCATTCTTCTATTGCTGTCATAAATTTTACCTTCAGCAAGACTTTTTCCTCCACATACAACCTCGTCACCTGTACTTATCAAGGCTACCTTTGGTCTTCTTATTACCTTTATATTTTCGTATCCCATAGATGCTATCACACCTATATGTATATTGCTTATTTTTTCTCCTTTTTGTATTAATCTACTGCCCTTTTGTATATCCTCACCTTCAAAACAGTAGTTTTGGTGGTGCTTTACTTCCTCATATATTTTAACTGTATCCATGCCATAATCAGTAGATTCTTGTCTTATTACACAGTCACATCCTTTTGGCAATTTTGAACCTGTCATGACTATCACAGCCTCATTTTTGCCTAGCTTTTTATGTGTATATCCTCCAGCAAGTATTTCATCTATAACCTTTAATTTTACTGGATTTTGTTTGCTTGCACCCTTAATATCCTCTGATCTTAGAGCATAGCCATCTAATGGCGAACGATCAAAAGGAGGTTGATTAATTGGTGCAATTATATCTTCTGCTAAGATCCTACCTCTAGCATTTTCTATACTTATTTCTTCTACTTCATCTATGGCTTTAACAGAATCACAAATCAATTTTACAGCTAATTCAAGCTCTATACCTACCATATTTATCCCTCCCAAAAAAAATGCTATATAACCTATTATTTAAAAAAATAGAAAATATAGCATTATTAATAAAAGGTATTTTATATACCTTTTTTGCATAATTTTCTCCTTTTCAAACAACGGATGGCCACAACGTTTCCATTGTAACCAGAAGCAATTTTTTAATCACTTGGCTCGACATCATAGATTTACTCCTTAGATGTTTTCGCTCGGAGACTATTCAATTTTTAAGTTTCTTTCATATCTGCAATATTTTTAATTCCACCCGATAATATGATTTCTTCCACCCATAAAATCAACTATCAAATTTAAATATCACATATATCTCGAACTTTGAGTTAATTTTAACATAACAAATACTTTTTTTCAGTTGTATAAATAACTATATAGGCAACTTTTACTATATTAAGATAGCCAGCACCTATATTTTCTAACATTTATAGGTGCTGACACCTAATTACTTTTTGATTTTAAAATAAATTTTTAACACTTGTTCTATGCTTTTTCTACTTTTACAGCACAAACTTTGTATTCTGGTATTCTTGCATATTTATCTAATGCAGCATTTGTCAACCAGTTACAGTTTCCATCTGGGAAGTGGAATGGCATCCAAGTTTCACCTGGAGATACTTTTGTTCCAACACGAGCAGTTGTTTCGATTTCACCACGTCTTGAAGAAACTTTTACTCTATCTCCATCTTTAACTCCTATAGCTTCAGCATCTTTTTCATTCATTTCTATAAATGATTTACCAGCTATTTGCATTAAACCTTCAGTTTTACCAGTCATTGCTCTTGTAGTGTAATGATATAGTATACGTCCAGTCATTAATATAATTGGATATTCATCATCTGGCAATTCCGCAGATGGAATGTATTCAGCTGGATAGAACCAACCTAATCCTCTAGTAAATTTACCAACGTGCATTATTGGAGTTCCTGGATGATCTTTACTTGGACATGGCCATTGTAGTCCACCTTCTCTGTCAAGTCTTTCATGGCTTATACCACCAAAGCTTGGAGTTAATGAAGCTATTTCATCCATTATTTCAGCTGAAGTTAAATGAGGTTGTGGATATCCCATTTTATTCATTATGTCTATGAATATATCAGTATCTAGTCTCATTTCACCTTCTAATTCTACAGCTTTACGTACTCTTTGAACACGTCTTTCTGTATTAGAGAATGTACCTTCTTTTTCAGCATAACTTACACCTGGTAATATAACGTCAGCATATTGAGCAGTTTCAGTCATGAATAATTCATTCATTACGAAGAAATCTAAGCTTTCTAATGCTTTTATAACGTGATGAGTATCAGGATCAGTTACTATTGGGTCTTCACCGAAGATATAAAGTCCTTTAATTTCTCCTTTTATTATAGCAGGGAATACATCTGTTGCATGTTTTCCTGGATTAGGATTTAATTTAGTTCCCCAAGCTTTTTCAAATTT
>NZ_JALEXO010000289.1 GCF_022780145.1 Intestinibacter sp. | reverse complement strand
TTCACAGGAGAATGTACAGAAGTAGGAATGTACTTAGCAATGAGTAGACAAGCAGATAGAGAAGGATATCCAGAAGTAGCAGAAGCATATAAGAGAATAGCTTTCGAAGAAGCAGAACATGCTGCAAAATTTGCTGAATTACTAGGAGAATGTGTAGTAGCAGATACTAAAGAAAACTTAAGAGTAAGAGTAGATGCTGAATACGGAGCAACAGAAGGAAAATTAAAATTAGCTAAGAGAGCTAAAGAACTTGGATTAGATGCTATACATGATACAGTTCACGAAATGTGTAAAGACGAAGCTAGACATGGTAAAGCATTCTTAGGATTATTACAAAGATATTTTGGATAGAAATTAAATTTTTTAGATAGAGGTCTTACAAGAAATTGTAGGACCTTTTTTAAGTAAATACAGGAGGTCGTTACGATGAAAATTTTATTGACAGGATTTGATGCATTTGGAGGCGAGCAAGTAAATCCAGCTGAAGAAGCTGTAAAAATGGTAAGCGACAATATAAATGGAGCACAGGTTATAAAAATAACTATACCGACAGTGAAAACTAAATCAGTACAGGCTATAGAACAAGCAATAGAAAAGTATAAACCAGATATAGTAATATCAGTAGGACAAGCAGGTGGAAGATTTGATATAACTTGTGAGAGAGTCGCTATAAATATAGACGACTTTAGAATAGAAGATAATGAAGGCAACCAACCGATAGATCAAATTATACAAAAGGATGGACAACCTGCATATTTTTCAAGGTTACCAATAAAGGCTATGGTCAAACATATGAACGAAAATAAAATACCTGCATCTGTTTCTAATACAGCGGGTACTTTTGTCTGTAATCATGTGATGTATGGAATATTATATATGATAGATAAAAAATATCCAAATATAAAGGGTGGATTTATCCATATACCGTATATGACTTCACAGGTAATTGATAAAAAGGGAATGCCTTTTATGTCTTTGGAGGAAATAGTAAAAGGGTTAGAACTGGCTATAGAAGCATGTACTTTATATAATGAAGATATAAAAGTCATAGGTGGAGAAATATGTTAGTAAAAAATATTTATATAAATAAGATAGATTTATATGATACAATTTATAGTAAATAATAATGAAAAGTTTAAGGGTATAAATAGTTCAATATTTGTAGACAATAACGAATATTGAACTATTGTATTATATAGGAGGTTCAATTTGAAAAAATACTTTAATACAACAGGTGTGTGTGTTGAGAACTTACATTATATGGTTGATATAAATGATAAAATAGATAAAATTGTAGATTTGATAGAAAAAAATAAATATTTTGTTATTAATAGACCGCGTCAATTTGGAAAAACTACTACATTATCAAAACTTCAAATGAGATTACAAAAGGATTATGTAGTGATAAGGATTAGTTTTGAGGGAATTGGAGACAAGGCATTTTCTGATGAAGAATTGATGTCTAAAGCTATAATTAAGTTATTTTCTAAATCACTTAGAAAAAATAACAAAGAACTTTCTAGGAAATTACAGCAGATGGTTGAAAATGTATCTAACTTTATGGACTTGGATGAAGTTATAAGCGATTTCATATATGAAAGTGAAAAGGAAGTCGTATTAATTATAGATGAAGTAGATAAATCCAGCAATAACCAGTTATTTTTAAGCTTTTTAGGTATGCTCAGAAGCAGGTATTTAAATATGATAGAAGGTTTTGAAGACAGTTTTAAAAGTGTAATTTTAGCAGGAGTGCATGATATTAAAAATTTAAAATTAAAAATAAGAAATGATGAAGGTATAAAATACAATTCACCTTGGAATATCGCAGTCGATTTTAATATAGACATGAGTTTTAATTGTAGTGAAATTGGGACTATGATAAGTGATTATAATAAAGATAATGGCTTAAATATAAATGTGGATGAGATTTCAAAGGAAATATATTTTTTTACAAGTGGATACCCTTTTTTAGTAAGTAGGATATGTCAGATTATAGACGAAAGATTTTATCCAGATGAAAAGGAAAGTTGGAATATAAAAGATATACAAAAAAGCGTAAAAATTATAACTTTAGAGAATAATACTTTATTTGAAAGCGTAATTAAAAATATAGAAAATAATAAAGAACTATATCTTTTAGTAAGAAGAATATTGATAAATGGAGAAAGTATTGTATTTAATAGATTAGATCCAATTATTGATTTAGGTATTACCTATGGTATATTTAGCGATTCAGACAATGTTTTAAAAATAAGCAACAAGATATTTGAAGAGATTTTATATAATTATATGATTTCTAAATTATCTACTAAAGTACAAGATATGAGTTTGTATAATTTTAAAAATTCATTTATAACAGAGGAAGGTGGACTTGATATAGAGGAAGTTCTTCGTAAATTCCAGCAATATATGAAAGAAAATTACTCTTCATTAGATAGTAAATTTATTGAAAGAGAGGGAAGGCTTATATTTATGGCTTTTTTAACACCTATAGTAAATGGTGTAGGATTTACATTTAAAGAAGTTCAAATATCTGAGG
>NZ_JALEXO010000278.1 GCF_022780145.1 Intestinibacter sp. | reverse complement strand
CATAATTCTCATCTAAAGTAATCCATCCATCTCTATATCGCACATAGCCCCATTTACCATCATCTGAAATCTTAGTCACCCTATATCTTATACCTGCTCTTGGAACTGTATAAACTATATCTGAATTTTCATCTGGTGATTTTCTAATATTCACCTTGCCTAAAGTTTTAATATAAAATGGAAGCTTATCATTTATATAGCCATTTTCAAAACCGTTTAATCCAGCGTTTTTTATTATTGTCGGATAATCTTTATAGCAGTAATTTTGGTCGGCTACATCACTTCCTATTCCTTGGATTTTTTTATCTGTCAGGAAGTTTACCTCTGCACCGAATTGCCACATAGCCATTTTATATGTTGTGTAAGTTGGGTGAACTGCGTACTGTGCTATCCAGTGGTCGTAGTTTTTTAATTTATCGTCGTTTATCTTATCTCTTAATATATATTTTCCCGAATATATTCCTACATAATACCCAGCTGCCTTTATTTCTTCTAGACAAGTTACAACTGCCTTTGTCAGAGTGTATTTATCTGCTGAATTTAAATTTGTCGTATCTTCTACATCGAGCCATATTGGGTATTCGAACTGCTTACCTTTTATCGCATTTGTTATAAAATTTGCTTCTTCTTTTGCTGTAGCTCTGCTGTTACATCTCGAGTAAAAATACCCTCCTACAGGCATCCCCACTTCCTTTGCGCCTTTATAAAATTCTTCAAAATAAGGATCTACATAAAGATTATTTCTATTTCTAGTGCTCGCAAATCCAATTCTTAAAATTGCAAATTTAACACCAGCCTCATTTACCTTTTCCCAGTCTATTGGCTTATTGTACTTACTAACATCTATGCCCCATATTTTTATCGCCATTATATCACCTTCCTAATTAATATATCTTATAGAAAAGCTTGATAAAAAGTTACATTTTATTTACTAAAAAATAGCGTATATATGAATATTTTTAATAAATTTATACAAAATATTACTGAGGTGATTACGATGATTAATTTAACTACTAAAGAGAGACTTTTACTAGAAGATGCAAAGAGCCACGAGACTCTATGTGTCGCAAAATACAAAGAGCACGCTGAAAAGGCGAATTGCCAAGAATTAAAATCTCTATTTAATTCCCTAGCTCAAAAGGAACAACAGCATCTAAACACAATAAACCAAATTTTAAACGGAACTATCCCTGCTATGAACCAAGCTCAAGGACAACAAAGCACAAATTCTCAATCTCAATTTGACCTAAGCAGCTTGCAAAGTTCAGCTCCGATTAATTACGACGAATCAGATAAATTACTATGCCAAGATGCTCTATCTACAGAAAAGTACGTTTCATCTACATACGACACTGCTATTTTTGAATTTAGAGATAAAAATATAAGACAGCTTTTAAACCACATCCAAAAGGAAGAACAGGAACACGGCGAAAAGATCTACAACTATATGAGTCAACACGGTATGTACAGTTAACTAAAAATATAGCCCCTAACGAATATAATTTATTCATTAAGGGCTATTATATTACTTCTATTTATTTCCTAAATTATTCCAATAAGTTGGCCATTCAAAAAATCTTCTACAATTATCTAATATATCGACTTCTACATCTCTTGCATGAATTGTAAAAAACTCAGCATTTTTGTTTCCTATCCTAAAATCAATATTATCAGGATTCACTTCGACATAATTATAGCCTATAGATTCTCCAATTAGATCAATTCCTTTTAAAAAGCTAACTCCTTTAAATTTAACAAGTACAATTTCATTTGAACATTTTCTTTCGTACAGTTCATCGAAAACTCCATCACCATGCTCATAATCATCATACTTAAAATAAGATCCATCTGTCATATACGATTCATTTAAATGAAATACAATATAAAACTCATCGTCCAAATTTGTTTTGCCACAAGAAATAACCTTACTCCAAATCAAGTACATATCAGTTAATAGAGATTTTAATCCCTCTGATATACTATATAAATTCTTTATATGTTCAAGATTAAAATTTCCTTTTTTATCTATGATAATACCTCTGTATACATTTGAAAATCGATATTCATAGTTTTTATATTCATCATAGAAATCACTTAGTTTCATAGCCTTTTTACGACTTATCTTTAAGTTTTCTACTAAGGAATCGACTTTTTTCTGGCTGTATATTATTTCCATACCATCATATTTCATTTCAATTTCATCACATGAAATTTGATTGCTTTTGAATTCAAAATTATCCATTTTTTCAATAGTCAAGTACCTAGCCTCAATTTCAATTATTTGAGTTTTTCTTTTCCTTTTGACTTTTTCTTTGACCTTTGTTTTAGTTTTTACTTCCAAATCGAATTCAAACGATATTCTAAACTTACCTTTTAAAATGACAAATTCCATTACCTCTAAAATATATTTTATCCATCCAGTTTTAACATCTTCCCAATCTTCTAAATCCTTATATAAAAAGTTATTTTCATAAAAGTCCAAATCCTCAAAGGTAAATTTAACAAATTCAAAACCACAGTCAGAACCTCTCGAGTCAAATATGAGCTCAACCTTTTCAAATAAATCCAACTTACATTCTAACAATTTACTATTTTTAAAATCACAAAACTCAAGCGACTCATCTAAACCCAGCCCAGTCTCATCCAATATCATATATTCTTTCATATCAACTGGATCATCTTGGATTGTTCGCTTATACTTTTTCATCAACTCCTCGTACTTGCTAATTCCATATTCATTCATAACACGACCTCTCCTTCCTTGAAAAACTTCTATAAAGTTTTTTCAATAAAATCGAGTTCGCAGTCCCACCTCTAAAAATAAGCCTATTTCTTACCATGGAACCAGCTATAAATAAATTATAGCTTAAGGCTTATTTTTACTATAAATTATACCAAAATATTTATATTTTATCATTAGTATTTCGTTGTATACTATAGTAAATAGAACATATTATACTTAGCAAATATTTATAAAAGGGAGATGTTATCATGTCAAATGCAATAGTAAATGTTACTAGGGGAAATATTGTTGAATCTAAACATAATGTTTCAATAGTAGTTGCCAACAGCTCAGGAGAAATTATAGCCTCTGCTGGAGACGAAAATCTAATAACTTATATGAGATCCGCTGCAAAACCACTTCAAGCACTCAATGTGATCTTATCTAAAGCTTATGAAAAATACAATTTCACTGATGAGCAGCTAGCTATAATGTGTGCATCTCATTACGGCGAAGAAATGCATAGAAAAGTAATTTCTGAAATACTTGAAAAAATAGAATGCACAAAGAACGATTTATTATGTGGAAGTCCTCTATCTATAAGTGAAGATTATATGAAGGAACAATTATTAAATCACCACAAAATAGACCAACTAAATTCAGACTGTTCAGGAAAACACAGTGGATTTTTATCAGTATGTAAAACAAAGGGATATCCTATAGAAACATATAATCAACCTGACCACCCAATGCAAAAGGAGGTTTTACAAGTTATTTCTAGTATGTGCGATATTAAACCGGAAAATATATTTATAGGTACAGATGGGTGCGGAGTTCCAGTACACGGTATGCCTATCAAAAATATGTCTATAGGCTATGCTAAGCTTGCTACACCGGATAAATTAGATGAAAACTATAAATTCGCATGCAATAAAATATTCGATGCAATGAACGCTCATCCAGAGATGATAGCAGGTACAAATGGCTTTTGTACAGAGCTAATAAAAAACACAAACGGTCGTTTATGCGGAAAACTCGGTGCAGAAGGTATTTACTGTATCGGTATTAAGGATAAAGATATGGGTATAACTTTCAAGGTAGAAGATGGCAATTTTAGAGCCTTATATCCAGCAGTTATGAGCACGCTTATTCAGTTAGATCTTTTAAGGGATTCTGAGATAAAAAGCTTAGATAGATTTGTAAAACCTGTTATTTATTCTAATACAAAGCTTCCGATTGGAAATATAATTGCGGACTTTAAATTAAATTTTAAATAAAATTAATAACATAATAAAATTACATCTAAGTAATAATTTTTATATTTACTAGATGTAAGTATTTTTAATTTATATATATCAATACCTCTCTTCAACCCTTGATTTTCCATAATCTTTAATATATACTACATTTAATTTTTAAAATTGGAGATGATAATTTGAGATACGTAATAGTAAGTGTAGTAAAAGGACCTGCTGGCAACTTCAACAACAACCTTAGAAAAGAAGTCTTCAGAGAATTAGGCGCAAAATCCTCTAAATTGCCAGCTCATTTTACAATAAAAGCGCCATTTGAAGCCGATGATATTTCTGATTTAGATAGAGTACTAAAAGATTTTTCGTCAAAACATAAAAGCGAAAAGTACAAAATAAAGGGATACGACCATTTTGACAATCGAGTTGTATATATGAAGGTAAATATGAGCAAAGAAGGAAAAGCTCTACACGATAAATTAATCGATGAAATTTCGAAAATTCCTTATATAAATTTCAAAAAAGGCGAAGGAAAAAACAAAGTATTCCACGTTACTATTTCATCTAAAAAAATTCAAAAGATATTCGATGAATTATGGGACTATGTAAGAGTAATTCCTTGCGATTTTGAATGCGACTTCGACAATATAACTGTATTTAAATGGGAGAATAATACTTGGGCTTTGCACAGAGAATATTTATTAAGTCGATAATATTAAAATAATTTTTTACATTTTGCAATATTTTTATGAGATTGAAATTTTATACATCTTGTATACTATATTCCATTATGATATAATAGCTTAGTTATGAAAAAGTCTTCGGTTGAAGATTATTAAGTTCAGGGAATTTTTTGAAATACATTTGTGAAAATTATATTTAATGGCGTTTTAAAAAATATAATTTTCTACATTATATAAATTAAGAAAAGGAGATTTTTATATGTCAACTAAACATAAAATAATAAATATCGCAGTAATTGCCCATGTCGATGCCGGAAAATCAACTTTAGTTGATGCATTCTTAGCTCAAAGCGGTGTATTTAGAGAAAACGAAATAGTAAAAGAATGTGTAATGGACAGCAACGACCTTGAAGCCGAAAGAGGTATAACAATATACTCTAAAAACTGTTCTATCAACTACAAAGACTACAAAATAAACATAGTTGATACACCAGGACATAGTGACTTCTCATCAGAAGTAGAACGTGTTATAAAAACTGTCGATACAGTTATACTACTTGTAGATGCTTCAGAAGGACCAATGCCTCAAACAAGATTCGTTTTACAAAAATCATTAGAATTAGGTCTTAGACCAATACTATTTATAAACAAAATAGATAAAAAAGATCAAAGAGCTGAAGAAGTTGTAGACGAAGTATTCGATTTATTCGTAGACTTAAATGCAACTGACGAACAATGCGACTTCCCTATAATCTACGGTATAGCTAAACAAGGTATAGCTAAACGTGAAATGGATGACGATAGTACTGACTTAGCTCCACTATTTGAAACTATAGTAAACCATGTTGAAGCTTATCCAGATTACGACGATAAACATCTTCAACTTCAAATATCAGCTCTAGCTTACGATGATTATATAGGTAGACTTGGAATAGGTAGAGTTTACAAAGGTACTGTAAAAAACGGTGAACAAGTAGCTGTATGTAAAGCAGGACAAGTTGTATCTAGAGGTAAAATATCTAAGCTATCAGTATATGAAGGACTTAAACAAGTAGAAGTAGACGAAGCTGGAAGCGGTGAAATAGTAGTTATAGCAGGTATACCTGATATATCTATAGGTGAAACTATATGTGAAGTTACAAATCCACTTCCAATGGAAATGATACACATAGAAGAACCTACTCTATCTATGAACTTCTTAGTTAACGATTCACCTTTTGCTGGTAAGAGCGGTAAATTCGTAACAACTAGACATTTAAAAGATAGACTAGAAAAAGAACTTGAAGTAAACGTAGGACTTAAGGTTGAACCACTTGATACTACTGATGGATACAAGGTAAGTGGTCGTGGTGAGCTTCATCTATCAATATTACTTGAAAATATGAGACGTGAAGGATATGAAGTAGGTGTATCTAAGCCAGAAGTTTTAATGCACAGATTAGAAGATGGTAGAGTTCAAGAACCAATCGAAAAAGTTATAATAAACTGCCCTGAAGTTTACTCAGGTACTGTAATAAACAAGATGAACATGAGAAAAGGTGTTATGGAAGCAATGTCTATAGAAGGAGATTACGTAAAAATCGAATTCTCTGCTCCAACTCGTGGACTTTTAGGATATAGATCTGAATTTATAAACGACACTCGTGGTGAAGGAAACATGGTCAGATCTTTTGCAAGATATGAAGACCACAAAGGTGAAATACCTTCAAGAAGTAATGGTGTTCTAATAGCTCAAGGACCTGGTACTACTATGGCATACGGTCTTAATGCTTTAAGTGAAAGAGCTCAAATGTTTGTAGACCCAGGTGTTGAAGTTTATGAAGGTATGATAATCGGAATGAACTCAAGAAGTGAAGATATGGTAGTTAACCCATGTAAGAATAAAAAACTTACTAACGTTCGTGCTTCTGGTACTGACGATGCTATCAAATTAAACCCAGCAAAAGTATTCACTCTTGAAGAAGCTCTAGAATTTATAGATGACGACGAATTAGTTGAAATCACTCCAAATGCTATAAGACTTAGAAAGAAATACTTAAATGCTCACGAAAGATTACAATATAACAAACAAAGACAAAGAGAAGCAATGAAATAGATAAAACCCGAGGAGAATCAAAATTAGTTTTGGTTCTCCTTTTTATTTGCAAGTAATTCATATAAATTTGAAATAAATAAAAATTATAAAATTTTATAGGTTTTGTTGTATATATACTCAACTTAGAACTATTATAAATATGTTTAATGATTTTGTGACATATGTATGAAATAAATTTTGTTAGGGCATAATATAACCAAGAATTTATATAAAAGTCAAAATATTCAAAATTAGTGATTTACATTATGAATTACATAAATCAGGAAGAGGTGCATTATGTTTCGACAAGAACATTCAAATATTTTTAGTTCTAAAAAAATTAGATCAATGGTAGATAATTTAAATATAGAAGAAATGAGTTCTTTAATAGCGTTAGCTCAACAAAAATTAAAAAATTTATATAATTTAGGGTTTTATGATGAAAAAGAAGGAAAAGACGAGATTTTAGAAGGTAGATTTAAAAAAGGTCTTAAATGCCCTAAATGTGGACATACAGAGTTAAATAAAAATGGAAAGACATATGGTCGTCAAAGATATATTTGCAAAAAATGTAGAAGAACATTTGATGAAAGAAGTCTTTCTCCACTATCTAATACAAAATTGAGCTTGGAAAAATGGCTAAAATATTGTCAATTTATGATAGAAGGTGGAACTATTAGAATGTGCGCAGAAGAAGTTGGGGTCAGCGTGCCAACTGCATTTTTTATGCGTCACAAAATTTTAGATGTGATTAATGTATCTTTAAAAGATGAAACTTTAGAGGGTATAGTTGAGACAGATGCTTGCTATATCAACGAATCCTTCAAAGGATCGCCTGCTTATATGCATTTTGATGAAAAATATTTTAAAACGTTTGATAAAAGTAGAGTGCCTTGTCTAGGTATTCATTTTAATAGAACTCCAGGTATGATACCAAGTGACAATAACATTAAACAGAGTCAAATTTGTATTAATACAGCAATTGATAAAAAGGGACATATACTTACAAGAATAGTAGATAATGATTTTGGAAAAATTAATAATAAAATCAAATCAAAAGATATGGTGTCATTTTTTGAGGGGAAAGTAGAAAAAAATGTAACTTTATGTGTGTATTCATGGAAGTATAGGGAAGTAGCTAGAAAGCTAAATTTAAAATTAGTTAAAGTATTTGGACAATATAACCCTATTTACAACGTGAAACGAGTTTTTAAATATAATAGAGAATTAAGAGAATGGATGAGAAATTTCAATGGAATCGCTACTAAATATTTAAATAATTATTTAATGTGGTTTAAGTTTTTATTTATAAGTAAGAAATATAAAGAATTTAATCGAATAAAGGAATTATTTATGGAGTTAGCGACAAGTGATCTTTATATTACTCAGTATATGATAAAAAATAGATTTGTAGAATCGTTATAGTGAATAGATTTTATTTTTGAAAATATATATTTAAAACTATAATTTTTCACAAAGTTCTTAAATATATTCATAATAGCAAGGCACATGGAAGTAGCTTCGCTAAAGATAGCCATGATATATTAGATAATATTGACTCCTCTATATCTCTCTCAAAATTTTCCTATGATATAGATTTGCCTATTACTTTTATAAAACTTATATATTTTACTTATAATAAAATAGCTAATATAATAAAACTGTAAATAACTTCAGATAAAAGGAGAGAATATTATGAAGGAAAAACAATCAAAATCATTTATTTTGTGGAATTTATTCAAATCGATGTTCGTACTTAGCTCATGTACCTTCGGTGGAGGATTTGTCATAGTATCACTTATGAAAAAGAAATTTGTAGAAGAGTTAGGATGGCTAGACGAAGATGAGATGCTAGATATAACGGCTATAACACAATCTTCTCCAGGACCACTTCCTGTAAATGCTTCAGTTATTATAGGCTATCGTATGTGTGGAATTTTAGGTTCTGTAATCGCTATTTTGGGAACTATAATCCCTCCAATGGTTATAATATCAATCATCTCAGTATTTTATACAGAATTTAGAACTAATAAATATATAGCAATAGCGCTTCAAGTCATGAGAGCTGGAGTTGCTGCAGTAATTTTCGATGTAGTTATAAATCTTATGAAAAATGTATTAAAAACAAAAAGATATCTATATATCGCCATGATGATAGTTGGATTTATAGCAACTTACCTACTTAAAGTAAGTGCCATGAACGTTATATTAGTTTGCCTTTTAATAGGTATTGTAGATTTAATGTTAGAACTAAAGAAAAATAAAGTAAAAGGAGGTAGTCAAGGATGCTAATTATAAAATTATTCTTCAGTTTTTTAAAGGTCGGTTTATTCAGTGTTGGAGGCGGTTATGCTGCTATCCCACTTATACAAGATCAAATAGTAAATGTTCATCACTTGATGACTTTAGAGGAGTTCACTGACTTAATCACTATAGCTGAGATGACTCCTGGACCTATTTCTATAAATTCATCGACATTTGTAGGTACTCGACTTGCCGGTCCTTTTGGAGCTGTAATTTGTACTTTAGGATGTATTATACCTTCATTTATAATTTGTTTGACACTTGCGTATTTCTACTATAAGTACAGAAGCTTCTCAGGAGTTCAAACTGTACTCGCTTCACTTAGACCTGCTGTAGTAGCTCTAATAGCTTCTGCTGGTATGTCAATACTTATGCTTGCGATTTTCAATGCTGATATATCTAGTTTTAAAATAACCGATTTTAAGTGGATTGAATGCGGATTATTTGTAGCAGGGTTATACGCACTTAGAAAATACAAAATGAGCGCCATAACTGTAATATTTGGAAGTGGAATTATAGGAACTTTACTTTACCTAATTACAGGATTAGCCATGTAATATAAAAACCGCCAGTTATAAAAACTTACGACTAGCGGTTTTTTAATTTATCTTATTCGTCTACTCTATCTTAGAATCCTGCTGCAGCATCTGATGTTGGTGCAAATATTGATTCTACTTGTTCTTCTGTTAATTCAACACCGAATACTTCTTTATAGTATTTTTCAACTTCTTTATTTAAGTCTATATCTTTGAATTTATCTGGATATATAGTCTTAGCATACCATAATAAAGTCATAGGAGTATCAGCTCCTGGAGTGTAACTTCTGTACATTCCTAGAGGAGTTTTGTAAACTTTCTTATCTTGAACAGCTTTTATTTTACTCCAATCGTTGCTACCTATAGTGTTATTGTATAAATCTTCTGGTTGAGCTTGAGTGAAGTTTGTTACAAATATAATGTCTGGGTTGTAATCGTAAATTTGTTCCATATTAATTGGCACTGCATTATCTTTGTCTATATCGTCAGCTACGTTTTTAGCTCCTACAGCTTTTGCCCACCAGCTTCCGAAGAATTGATTACCTGATGTAACTATTGAAGTTTCATCGTATTTGAATAAGAAGAATACGTTAGCTTTTTCATCTTCTGGTATATCTTTTACTCTATCTTGAACCATATCGTAAATTTCGTTGCTGTATTTTGCTACTTTGTCTGCTTTAGCATCTTCTGGGAATATTTGGCTTAATAAGTCTATCCAGTTGTTTAAAGTTTCTATACAGTCGTAATCCCATTTATTAACTGATATTGCAACTGCATTAAATCCAGCTTCTTTTAATTTTGATCCGATTTCTGGATCTGAAGCTCCGTAGAATACTACGTCTGGTTTTAATTTTAATAATTCCTCTGTGTTTACTTCACTGTCTTTTATAAAGCTTGTATCTGCATTTAATATTTCTGGATATAATTGTCCTAAAAGACCGTTTTTAGCTGCAGTCATACTTGGTTCTGACATACCTACTATTTTATCAGCTGAGTTGAAGAATATTGCTAAAACTGATGGTAATGGTAGTATATCACAAACTGCTATACGTTCAATTTTAGATGGTAATGTAACTTCATCACCTGCTTGGTCAGTTATAGTTATTGTATCTCCAGTACTTGATGATGCTTGTGAGCTAGCTTGTGAGCTAGAGCTTGATTTAGATGATGATGAACACCCTCCAAATATTGGTAGCATAGTTACTATCAGTAACATACATATTAGTTTTTTGAATTTTTTCATTTATAAAATTCCCCTCTCTTATAAGTTTTTATTAATTATATTTGGTATTTCATCTCTATAAATTCGCCCTGAAAATCCCTCATGAGGCAAAGATATAAAGTTGGAATCAATTTGACAAATAGGTTTATATAAAGGATCTGCTATTATAGTTTTTGCATCCTTTAAAAGTTCAGTTATTTCTTCTTCATCCATAGCTAATTTATCTACATCTAGAAGAAGCTTTTCATCTGTTTCCAAAGCTGATATTACCTTAACTGTCTTGTTTTTCTCTTCTGATATAGCACAAGCTAGAGATTCTGACATAATACTTTCACCTACAATAGTTATGTCTGCATCCTCTGCTGTTTTTCTATTTTTATAAGCTATTTTATTTTCTTTTGTCTTTATAGCTTCGTTTAACTCATTTATGACAAGTTCTGCAAATTTCTTTCCAAATGGTGTACCTACTACATAAGGAATACCGAATTTTTCGTATAGGTATTTAGCAGCTCCCATTCCTGAATAAGATACTACTAAGTTTACATCGGCAGCTGCAGATTTTTTTATATCGTCTAAAGTAGAACCCATAGCCCAAGTGCTTACTACTTCAAATCCATCTGACTCTAATAATTCCTTCATAGCTTCGACACTTTTATTTACAGAAAAATCTAGCGGTGTAGCACCTATTATATTCACTCTTTTTTTGCCCTCTGTACCCTCTTTTTTATCTGCTTTTTCATCTACAAATCTCTTAGCTAAAGCTTCAAAAGCCTTATATGCTCCACTCACATATGAATGCATCCCTGTTGTATCAAAACCAAAAGTAGGTATATTTGTTTCTTTTTCGATTATAGATGCAATAGCTTTAAAGTCAGTTCCTATCATCATTGGTATAGGAGTTCCAGTCATAGCTATAAAATTAGGTGAAAGCTCTTTTGCAGTGTATATTATGTCGTTTATAAATTTATCATCATCCCCCATTATAGCCTCCATCTCAGATATTCCTGATATGTATACCATACTGTCCATATCGTACCATCTAGGCTCATCGTGAGTATTGTATGTAGAGTTACATCCTGAAGCATCGTGCATTACTGTAAGTCCACCTAATTCGTATAAAGCTGAGCACACTCCAAATGGATCTGCTGAATAAATAGATATTCTACTTGCAATTTGTCTCATAATTTTCACACCCCAATCCTTTGAATTGTATTAATTTCTTAGCATCTTTTTCGTTTAAAAAGGCGTCAATCATAAGATCTGCTAATTTTACTATTCCGTCAAAGCCATACATTCCTCCACCTTCAACTATATTTACAAAATTATTACTTCCTGTGAAGTATGCTGCCTTTTGACCTAGAGCTAGTATTTTTTCATCGCTTTTTCTATCTACAAAACGCATTTTTACGTGTACTGTCGCGTAGATTTTTATATCTGGATAATTTTCTTTAAGCCAATTGAAGTCTTCTTGTTCTTCAGCTATAAAGCTATCTACATATATACTCTCTACATTAAATCCATGCTCTAAAAGAAGTCTAGCAAGTCCTAGAGGTCTCATAGTAAGTGTGTAATCTATAGAAATAGGAGTATTTCCTATTACCTTTTGAGCCTTATTTAGAGCTTCTGTAGCTGCTTTTTTATTTTCTTCAAAGTCTATCTTTTCTACACCAATAGTTTCACAAAGTAAGTCTAGATTCTTTTCTATTTCATCGAATCCATAGCATAGAGGTAAGTATAGATGCTTTTGTCCTAATTTTTCTTCTAAATATCTACCTGCTTCTCTAGCTACAGGGTTGTAAGAAATATTTATAGAGCTCTTGCCCATTTCTTTGTACTCTGCATAAGTCTTAGTATCTGTAATCTCTCTAAGAGTGAATCCATTATCTTTTATGATTTTTACTAATTCACTGCTTTCATCAGTTGAGTAGTTATTTCCAATTATATTTATACTCTTTTCTTCTAATTCTTCTTTATCTAGTAGGCTGTACAATTGTCGTCTCATTATTTGATCTGGTGTAAGCCCACTTTTTCTCATGATTGGATTCATATAGCAGTCTGTAAATTCTATATCTGGATATTTTTCTCTAAGTCTCTTATATACTAAATCTAAATCACATCCTACAAAATGGTGAACACAGCTAGTATATACTAAGACCGCCTTTGGTTTATAAGGAAGCTTGGATAAAATATCTCCGACCCCTTCTATTATTAAGTCCTCTGTATCCCCTTCTAATACGTTATTTTCTCTGACTATTATATTAGAAAATCTATCTATAGCATTCATCTCAGCTGCAGTTAAAACAACACCTCTAAGACAGCTTTGAGCACATACAAATATTTGGTGAATTTCAGGAATAAGCATTCCTATATGAACTATATTCCAAGTACCTCTAGCTGAGCATGAAAATTCAAGTCTAGAATCAAAAGGTGCTGGAAACTTAGCATCTTTTATTAAAACGCAAGCATCTCTTTCTTTTTCTCTAATAGGTTTTAGCATTATTTAGCCTCCTCCTTTTCACATGCCTTAAGTAAGCTCTCAGCAAGTGCTTCATATTCTTTTGCCATAGGGCTATCTGGGAAGGCTTCTAGAACTGTTTTTTTCATTTCCTCTGCTTGGATTACTATTTCGTCTCTGTCTAGAGTTCCTACTAATTTTGAATTTACATTTTCTATAAATTCATTTACTTTTTCTTCTTCGTTTTTTACATTTCTCTTATTTAAAATAACTCCACCTAAGCTAGCATATCCTCTATCCTTGAAGTTATCTATTGCCATAGCTATATTTGCAGCTGCGTGGATTGACATGTATTCTCCAGAAGTTATTATAAATACCTTGTCTGCGTATCCACCTCTCATAGGCATTGAGAATCCTCCACAGACTACATCACCTAATACATCGTAGAAAACTACATCAGGTTTATATTTTTCATATGCTCCTTTTTGTTCTAGTTTTTCTAGAGCAGTTATTATACCTCTTCCAGCGCATCCCATTCCTGGAGTTGGTCCACCTGCTTCTACACATAAAATTCCCTTATATCCTTCTACTACCATATCTTCTAATTCGAAGTTGTCCTTCTTTTCGCGAACTAAGTCTAAAACTGTATTTATTTCAGTACCTGCATGTAGATTAGTTGTTGAATCTGCCTTTGGATCACATCCTATTTGCATTACCTTTAATCCCTTTTTAGCTAATGCAACAGATAAATTAGAAATTGTAGTTGATTTTCCTATTCCACCTTTTCCATAAACCGCTATTTTTATCATAATCTAAATCCCCCTTATCTACTATCCTCTGTAATCTCCTTTATCTATTACTATTTCATATCCTATTTCACTCATATGCTCTTGCAAAACTCTTAAATTTTCGCCTGCATCTTCACCGCTTATAGCCTTATTGTCGTATAATAAATAATTTTTTCTAACTGCTATAGGTGATAAATTCGGCATAATAACGTTTGCTCCACATAAAACCCCTAGCTTTCTTCCATCTGCTTTTGCTGTTCCAAGTGCAGTTGTAGCAGGAAGTAGTACATCTGGAAGCATTATTCTGCATAAACTAAGTAAAAATAATGTCATCTCAACACTACCTGACTCGAAGTCTCTAAATGGAGTATCCTTATGTGGTATAAATGGTCCTATACCTATCATCTGAGGTTTGAATTCACTCATATATATCATATCTTCACATAAATCACTTATTCTCTGATATGGACTTCCAACCATACATCCGCATCCAGTTTGATAACCTATCTCCTTTAAATCCTTTAGACAATTCATTCTGTGCTTTAAAGAAAGTTTTTCTGGATGAAGCTTTCTGTAGTGCTCTTCATTTGCTGTTTCATGTCTAAGTAAATATCTACTAGCCCCAGCATCGAAAAATCTCTCATAGGATTCTCTCTCTTTTTCTCCTATTGAAAGTGTTATAGCACAGTCTGGAAATCTCTTGTGAATCTCAGATACAATGTCTACTATCATATCATCTGTATAGTGTCTATCTTCTCCACCTTGAAGTACAAAGGTTCTATAACCGTACTTATACCCCTCTTCACAGCAATCCAATATATCCTCCTTAGACAATCTGTATCTAACTGCATTTTTATTTGAACATCTTATTCCGCAGTAATAGCAGTCGTTTTTACAGTAGTTTGTAAACTCGACTATACCACGGAAAAATATCTTCTTTCCAAATTTACTTACAGCTATCTCTCTTGCAATATCAGATGCGTATTTTGCATCTTCTTCTGTAAATGTACCTAATAGCTGTTTCCATTCTGAAAAAGAAAGGCATTTATTTTCGTTTAACTTATCTATTATTTCTACATTATTCAACCTTTTCACATCCCTTTTCTTCTTTATAATCAACTTGAGAATATATAGCCTTTACGCTTACACCTGATAGATGTCCGAGCTTAGATACTAGAGATTGAATTGCATGTTCAGGCGCATCTAAAGTTACATTTATAATAGATATACCCTTTTCTTCATAAGGCATTCCCATACGACCTATTATGTATTTTTTATTTTCTCCTATTAGCTTATTTATTTTATCTGAAATACTTGAATCCTCAGCAATTATGGATACAACTGCTACTTTTCTCTCAGTAGATAATTGGCTTTTATCTAAAGATATATCCATATCATTTGTGTTAGTTATCTCTAGAGGTATTACGTCTTTTAAAACATTGCTTGGAGTTTCTATTTCTCCTATTACTGCCTTTACTCCAAATGCTTTTTCTATATTTTCCTCTGTTATAACCTCTCTAGTTTCGCCAAATAAATACTTACCACTTTTACTAAGCAAAAACGCTTTATTCGCCCTTTGTAGTGCATGAGTTGGGTAATGCGTATTAAATATACAGCTTATACCTTGATTTGATAGCTTTGTCATTGTATCTAAAATAAGCAGCTGGTTTTTAAAATCTAGATTTGATTCTGGCTCATCTAGTATAAGTATTTTTGGCTCAGATACTAATGCTCTAGCTATTAAGACCATCTGAAGCTCCCCACC
>NZ_JALEXO010000254.1 GCF_022780145.1 Intestinibacter sp. | reverse complement strand
CAGAATCTTTTGCTTTTATTTTTTTAAAAGGATTACTACTTATAAAAGAGTATCTCCCTAGTTTTTCTGGATCCATTGCACTGTCTAAAATAAAGCTGTCGTTTTCATCTTTAAATATAGTGTAAATTTCAAAAGCATCTAGTTTAGTATCGATTTGTCTAAGCATTTTTATTTATCCTTTCTCTAGCTAAAGTAATAAAGTTTCTCAAAAGCTCATGGCCACATTCTGTAAGTACAGCTTCTGGATGGAATTGAACTCCCTCTATCATGTACTTTTTGTGTCTTAAGCCCATAATCTCTCCTTCTTTAGTCTGTGCAGTGATTTCTAGTTCATCTGATAAAGTTTCTCTATCTACTACTAAAGAATGGTATCTAGTGACATTTAAAGGATTTTTTATATTTGTAAAAACTCCCTTGCCGTCGTGAGTGATACTGTGGACTTTTCCATGAACTGGCTCTATTGCCTTGACTATTTTAGAGCCAAATACTTGTCCTATAGTTTGGTGTCCTAAGCATATACCCAGTATAGGTATCACACCTTTGAAATTTTCTACAGCTTCGATACAAATTCCAGCTTCAGTTGGACTGCATGGTCCTGGTGATAAGACGATAATTTCAGGGTTTAATGTTTTTATATCGTCTATCGTAATTTCATCATTTCTTTTCACCACTATGTCTTCGTCTAGTTCTTTAAAGTATTGAACTAAGTTGTATACGAAAGAATCATAGTTGTCTATCATTAAAATCATTCTTTTTCTCCCTTTTTATAAATTT
Source organism: Intestinibacter sp. (assembly GCF_022780145.1). Lineage (GTDB taxonomy): Bacteria > Bacillota > Clostridia > Peptostreptococcales > Peptostreptococcaceae > Intestinibacter. The sequence continues at coordinate 1,692 of NZ_JALEXO010000254.1, read as the reverse complement.
TTCCTATAAAACTATCTACTTCATCTGTACAAAAAGGGGATATAAGCTACATGGTCGTTTTCGTCAACCTAATCACAGGTTTAATTAACCATGTAGTTAGATTATAGCACATTTTAATTGGATTGCATTAATATATCGCAAAAATATAACAAATTTCTAAAAAATTTTTATATAAAAGTAAAAAAATACATATTATTTAAATTCAAAATTTTATAATACTATTTTAAAAATAATTTATCGTATCTTCTATATCATCAAAGTCTATTTCTAGTATTAAATAATCTGGATTTATTTTTTTTATTTTATCGAATATTTCATCAGTTAAAATACCTTTTTTATATCCAACATGTAAATCATCTACGCCGTCGTTATCGCTAAAGTGAATTATCTTCGTTATATCAGAAATTTGACCATAATTGCTGTTATTTATCAAATCATGTCCTGTATCGTAGCAAAAATAAACGCCATTATTTATAATATTATTGAAAATATAATTAAAATCTTCAACTCCGTCGCCTACATTTGAAAAATCACCGCCTTTAGAGTATGTATTTTCTATAGATAAAATCCTTCCATTTAATTTTTCATTTAATTTTTTGTCGTTCAAAAACTCTACTGTATTTTTTAAATATTTTTGTCTGTTTTTATATAATCTGTTTGTCATCACGTATCCTAAGTGGAGGTTGTAGTATTTAATATCAAAGTCTTCACCCAAAGCTTCATCTATTTTACATACGAAATCTATCCACGAATTTCTTATGTATTTTATATTTTCACATGTATTTAATTCCATAGGCAGGTGTATTGAAATGCTCAAATTCAGATTTTCTATTTTAGCTTTATATTTTTTTAAAACCTCTGCATCCTCTAGATTGTCAAGACCTACTTCTATATGATCTATTTTTTTGTTTTTCTCACAAATATCTAATGCCTCTTCTAAATTAAACGGCAATGCTGAAATTCCTATTTTCATAAAAATCCTTCCTTTCAAAAAAATACTTCCTCTATAAAATTATAAAGGAAGTATTTATGATAATTACAATAATTTTAGATCTAATCTACTATATATATTTTAATATTTCATTTGTAAATTCATCAGTTGTAGCAGTTCCACCTAAATCACCAGTTAAGTTTTCACCTTTTAGGAATACTTGTGCTAGAGCATTTTCTATCTTAGCTGCAGCTTCTTGTTCTCCTAAATATCTAAGCATCATAACAGCTGATTGAATTATAGCTGTTGGGTTAGCTATATTTTTGCCAGCTATATCTGGTGCACTACCATGTACTGCTTCAAATACTGCGTAGTCTTTACCTATATTAGCTCCAGGTATCATTCCAAGTCCACCTACAAGTCCTGAACATAAGTCAGATACTATATCTCCGTATAAATTAGGCATAACCATAACATCGTATTTTTCTGGATTTATAACTAAGTTCATACAAGCTGCATCAACTATTAAATCGTCACTAGCTATATCAGGGTATTTAGAAGCAATATCTCTAAATGTATTTAAAAATAGTCCATCACTTAATTTCATTATGTTTGCTTTATGTACGCCTGTTACTTTCTTTCTTCCATTGTCTTTTGCATAATTAAATGCAAATTCACATATTCTTTCACAAGCAGGTTTAGTTATTATTTTTATAGTTTCAGCGCCGTAGTCTCCTATTTTATGTTCTATTCGTGAGTAT
>NZ_JALEXO010000199.1 GCF_022780145.1 Intestinibacter sp. | reverse complement strand
AATAATTTAATAGAAAACGAATTAAGAAATGAGTTAAGATCCGATAGGATTTTAAATAGAATTAAATTTTAGAAGAGTTGTTAATGTTCGGTAGATTACTTGAAAGTTTTCTATTAAATATTACAACTACATTATACAAGGGGGGAGTATGTTTGAAAAAAAATCAAGCTTTTTCAAAATTGCCTTCAGTTGATAAAATTTTATCAAATGGTAAAATAGAGGCCTTAATGGATTGCTATCCAAGAAAATTAATATTAGAGTCCATAAGAGAAGAAATAAATAGAAAAAGAGAAGAAATTATTTTTTTAGATGAAAAGGATATAGATTTATTTGATATAAAAGAAGATGATTTAATAGTCGATATAATAAATTCTATAAAAGAAAAATTTGAGTTGTCTATTGAAAAAGTTGTAAATGGGACAGGAATAATTTTACATACTAATTTAGGAAGATCTAGACTTAGTCCAAAGATAAAAGATGATTTAGTCGATATTGCATTTGGATATTGTAATTTGGAGTACGATTTGTCAGAGGGGAAAAGAGGTTCGAGATATGACCATTTAGTAGAAATTATAAAAGAGCTTACAGGAGCAGAGGATGTTTTAATTGTAAATAATAATGCAGCTGCTGTCTTATTAGTGCTCGACACATTGGCAAAAGACGGAGAAGTTATAGTTTCTAGAGGTGAGCTTGTAGAAGTCGGTGGAAGCTTTAGAATATCTAGTATTATGGAATTAGGTAGTGGTAAATTAGTAGAAGTCGGCTCTACAAATAAAACACATATAAGAGATTACAAAAAAGCCTTTAACGAGAATACTAAGGCTATAATGAAGGTACATACAAGTAATTACAGAATATTGGGATTTACAGAGTCTGTCGGAATCGATGAGTTAAAGCAAGAAGAAGAATTTAGAGAACTGCCTATTATTGAGGATTTAGGAAGTGGAGTATTTATAGATTTATCTAAATACGGACTTTCTTATGAGCCTACTGTAATAGATTCGATTAAAAAAGGGGCAGATGTAGTCACATTTAGTGGAGATAAAATGCTCGGAGGTCCACAAGCTGGAATCATAGTCGGAAAGAAAAAGTACATAAAAAAAATGAAAAAAAATCAACTGACAAGAGCTTTGAGAGTTGACAAAATGACTATAGCGGCTTTGGAAGCTACATTGAGAATGTATTTAGATGAAAATGAAGCAATTGAAAATATTCCAACTTTGAAGATGATTACTTGCAAATTAGATGAGCTAGATAAAAAAGCAGATCTACTTTTGAATAAAATCCGAAATTTAAATATAGATGCAGTTGTCGAAAAGGAAAGAGATGTATCTCAAGTGGGAGGCGGTTCAATGCCACTTGAAAAGCTAGATACATATACAGTTACAATTAAACCCGATAAATTTAGCGTGTCTTATCTAGAAAAGATGCTTAGAAATAGTAAGTCACATATAATTGGCAGAATAAATGGAGACAAGTATATTTTGGATGTCAGAACTATAGAAGAGGATGAGTTTGATTTTATAATAAAAGAATTGAAGGAAATTTTTTAGGGGGACTTCTTTGAAATGAAAAATATAATTGTAGGAACAGCAGGACATATAGACCATGGCAAGACAACATTGATAAGAGCTCTTACAGGTAGGGAAACAGATAATTTAAAGGAGGAAAAGCAAAGGGGAATATCTATTAATTTAGGATTTACATATTTTGATTTGCCGAGCAAAAAACGTGTCGGGATAGTCGATGTTCCAGGACATGAAAAATTTATAAAAAATATGCTAGCTGGAGCATGTGGAATAGATATTGTCTTATTAGTAATAGCAGCAGATGAGGGTGTGATGCCTCAGACTATTGAGCATTTAGATATTTTGAATTATTTAGATGTGAAAAATGGGATAATAGTTTTAACTAAATGTGACTTAGTCGATGATGAATTTATAGAATTAGTTAAAGACGATATAAAGGAAAAGATAAAGGGATTATTTATTGAAAATGCACCTATTGTAGAAGTTGATTCTATTTCGAGAAGAGGTCTAGATGAATTAGTTGAAAAAATTGACGAATTAAGTGAAAATATAGAAGAAAAGAAAATCGATTCTCCATCTAGAATGAGTATAGATAGGGTATTTTCATTAAAAGGATTCGGAACTATAGTAACTGGAACCTTGATTGAAGGAAAAATAGATTTAGACGAAGAGCTTACTATATATCCAGCTGAAAAGAATGTAAAAGTCAGAAATCTGCAGGTTCATGGAGTAGATGTAAAGACAGCCTATGCAGGTCAAAGAACGGCTATCAATTTATCGAATATAAAAGTCAGTGAAATACAAAGGGGAGATGTAATCGCAGCTACTGGTTCAGTTGAAGAATCGATGATGATAGACGTAAATATATCTCTGGTTGAGCATGCTAAAAAAAACTTAAAACACTGGGATAGAATAAGAATTTTCCACGGAACAAGGGAGATTTTATGCAGAATAGTTCCACTAAATGAAGACCAAATATCATATGGAGAAAGCGGATATGCTCAGCTTAGACTAGAGGATAAAATTGTGGCCAAGAAAGGAGATAGATTTATAATTAGATCTTATTCTCCTATGGAGACTATAGGTGGTGGAGTCATAATCGATACAGCTCCTAAAAAGCATAAAATACACGATGAAAAAGTCATCGAGTCTTTGAAAGTCAAGGAAAGAGGAGAATTAAAGGATATAATCGAGGAGTATTTGAAGCTAAAATTAGCTAACTATATAACTCTAAAGGATTTAATAAGCTATACAGGTGACAACGAAGAAGATATAAAAATTCAATTAGATGATTTAATCAAAGAAAATAAGGTCGTTAAAGTAAATAAATACTATATACATATAAATCAATATGATAAATTATGCCAAAAGATAGTAGAGATTTTAAGTGATTATCATAAAAAATACAGACTGAGAAAGGGTATTTTAAAGGAGGAGCTTAGATCTAGAACTGATAACAATTTAAAAGTAAAAGATATAGATGTAATATTCAACAAGATGGTTCAAAATAAACAAATTAAAATCGAAAACAATTTGGTATCTAATTACGATTTTGAAGTCTGCTTTAATAAAAAGCAGTTAGAAATAAAAAAAGATATCGAAAGTAAATTTAGAAAAAATGGACTAAAATCGCTTTTAACAGAAGAAGAAGTTTGTGGAAAAAATAAATTTTATGAAGAGGTTTTTGAAGCTTTAATAGGAGAAAGTATTCAAAAGATAAATGATGGACAATTCTTAGATAAAAAGGTATACGAAAAAGTGAAAAATGATTTAATAAATTATCTAAAGAAAAATAAAGAAATAACAGTAGCTGAGTTTAGAGACCTTACAAAATCTAATAGAAAAATATCAATAGCTATGCTAGAAAATTTTGATAGAAATAAAGTTACAGTTAGGATTGAAGATAAGAGAAGGTTGTTTTAATATATTTAAAAGAGGTTTTAATTTTTAGGAAAAGAGGTTTTATTATGAGTAAAAAAGATATAGTATTTTGCAAAGGCGGAGGCTGTACTGCAAAGCTAGGACCAGGTGTTTTGAGCCGAGTTCTAGATAAAATACCTAGAAAACACGACGAAAATTTACTTATAGGATTTGAGAGTAACGACGATGCATCAGTTTATAAGATAACTGATGATATAGCCATAGTACAGACACTAGACTTTTTCCCACCGATGGTAGATGATCCGTATACATTTGGGAAAATAGCTGCAGCAAATGCTCTAAGCGATATATACGCTATGGGTGGAGAGGTTAAAACTGCCTTAAATATAGTATGCTTTCCAGAGCAAATGGATTTGAATATATTAGGAGATATAATACTTGGAGGAACTGAAAAGGTTCAAGAAGCAGGTGGTGTTTTATCAGGGGGACATTCTATAATGGACCAAGATGTAAAATATGGACTATCTGTTACAGGAGTTATAAACCCAAATAAAATATATTCAAATAACGGTTGTAAAATAGGAGATAAATTGATACTTACTAAGCCTCTAGGAGTCGGAATAATTGCTACAGCAAATAGAGTAGGTGAAGCTAGTAAAGAGGCTATGGAAAAGGCGATTAATTCTATGTGCACATTGAATAAATATGCATCAGAAATCTCTAGAAAATACGATATTCATGCATGCACAGATGTAACAGGGTTTAGCTTGCTTGGACATCTAAATGAAATGGTAGCAGGTAAGTGTTCAGCCGTATTAAATAGCGATAAAGTGCCTTATATAGAAGAAGCGAAAAACTACGCATCTGAATTTTTACTTACAGCTGCTGCACAGAGAAATAGAAATTTCCTTGAAGACAAAGTACTATTTAATATAGATGATTTTGCTATGGAGGAAATATTATTTGATCCACAGACATCAGGAGGGCTATTGATAGCAGTAAATCCAAAGGATGCAGATGAGCTTATAGAAGAATTAAAAACATTAGAATTGCCATGTGGTATAATAGGCGAAATTGTAGAAGAACAAAAATATAAAATAATTGTAAATTAATTAAAAAATAATAATTTTAAATAAAGAAAGGAAGAATAAGATGAGAGAAATAGAAATAGATGCTAGAGGAGATCAATGTCCAATTCCAGTAATAAAGACGAAGAAGGCTTTAAGTGAAATGACACAACCAAGTATAATATCAGTTAGTGTAGACAATGAAATCGCAGTACAAAATTTAAGTAAAATGGCAAAACAAAAAAAATTAGAGTATTCATGTGAAAAAATAAATCAACAACATTATGTCATAAAAATAAAAACTGGTGATTTGTCAGAAGCTAAACAAGATCAAGTAGAGAAAGCTAAAAACGAACAAGGTGAAGTTTGTTATCCAGATAGAAAAACCAATACAGTAGTAGTGCTTAGCAGCAATCAAATGGGACAAGGAAGTGAAGAGCTAGGCGAAATACTTATGAAAGGATTTATATTCGCGTTAACTGAATTAGATGAGCTTCCAAGTACTGTATTACTTTACAATTCAGGAGTAAAATTATCTACAGAGGGTTCTAAATCTATTGAAGATTTAAAAACACTACAAGCACAAGGAGTAGAAATTTTAAGCTGTGGTACATGTTTGAACTACTACGATTTAGCAGACAAGCTAGAAGTTGGAGAGGTCACAAATATGTATTTTATAGTTGAAAAAATGTCACAAGCCGATAAAATTATAAGACCATAAATATAAAATTATTTAGAAGGTAGGATGTAAAAAATAATTGTATTTTTTTAGAAAAATTATTTTATATTCGACTGTTGAAAATGACAAAATATTTAAACCGTATATTCTATAATATATTTAAGAAAATATTTAATTAATTTTTTAAACATATAACACGATTAAGTAAGGAAAAGGGGAAAATCTAATGTATTTAGATTACTATATTTTTGAAAACTTACTGATTAACTATATTATTATAAGTTGTACGACTTCTATTACTAAGGTATACAGCAAAAAATACAGGCAAATACTAGGTGCAGTAATAGGGACTATCTACAGTGTTATGTATATTTATAAAGAATTAGAAATTTTTTTTACTCTACCTTCTAAATTTGTATTTATAGTATTGATAGTTCTAATTTCTTTTAATGTAACAGATAAAAGGGAGTTTGTTAAAATCCTTTTTAGCTTTTATCTAGTAAATATATTTATATCTGGAAGTGCTTATTTTGTAATTTACTTCACAGGAGTAAATCATATGACAGTATCCTTTATTATAATTTGTGCTTATGTAAGCTGTAAATTGTTGAAAAAAATAATCAACGATTTTAGATTATTAAAGCATATTGAGCAGGTGACAAAGGAAATAAATATATCAATACTAGATCAAAATATAAAATGTACTGCACTTTTAGATAGTGGAAATTTACTCCAGGATCCCATCAGTAAAAGCGATGTTGTAATAATCAAGGCAAGTCTTTTAGAAAATTTTTTACCCAAGGATTATGATTTTGAAAAAATGGATATTTCAGATATCCAAAAAATAACTGATAATCTAAGCCCAAAGGTTTCGTGCAGAGTTAGATTAATTCCATATAGACACGTTGGAGATAATAATGCAGGCATGATATTAGGTATAAAGGCGGATTATCTAAATGTCGATGATAAAAAAATAAGCGATATTATTCTTGGAGTATCTAATTTCAACGATAAGGAATACAGCGCAATTTTAAATCCAAGGATATTATATTAAAAAGGAGGACTTTTCATTGGTATTACTATTAGAGGATTTAAAAAGAAAAATACTTATGAGGTTTATCAAAATAGGAAGTAAATTAAAGCTGATAAACCCAGACAGTATTTATTACATGGGAGGAGTAAATGTATTACCTCCACCACTTACTGTAGAAGAAGAAAGGGAATTATTACAAAAACTAGAATACGATGAAAATATAAAGACTGTTTTAATAGAGAGAAACCTAAGATTAGTAGTCTATATATCTAGAAAGTTTGAAAATACAGGAATAGATATGGAGGACCTTATCTCTATAGGAACGATTGGACTTATAAAGGCTGTAAATACATTTAATTTAAACAAAAATATAAAGCTGGCGACATATGCATCTAGATGTATAGAAAATGAAATACTTATGTGCCTTAGAAAAAACAACAAGAAAAAATCAGAAGTATCATTTGACGAGCCGCTGAATGTAGACTTAGATGGAAATGAGCTTTTATTATCAGATGTACTTGGTACAGATAACGATGAAGTTTATAAGATAATTGAAGAGGAAATAGATAAAAATTTACTATTTATGGCTTTAGATAAATTATCTGATAGAGAAAAGCAAATTATGGAATTAAGATTTGGACTCAGCACAAAAGGAAAAGAAAAAACTCAAAAAGAAGTCGCCAATATCCTTGGAATATCCCAATCTTACATTTCTAGATTAGAAAAAAAGATTATTTTTAGACTTAAAAAAGAGATGAAAAAATTTTTATAAAAATAAATAAGTTCTCATTAAAAGTATAAAAATATATGATGTGTAAATAATTTCATATATAGAATCTTTTAAGAGAGGACTGAAATTTATGATTATAAATAAAGTTGAGATTTGTGGTGTAAATACATCAGAGCTTCCTGTACTTAAAGCCGATCAAATGAGAGAGCTGTTAGTAAAGATTAAGCAAGGTGATCAGGAGGCTAGACAAAAATTTGTAAAGGGCAATTTGAGATTAGTTCTAAGTGTTATACAAAAATTCAATAATAGAGGAGAAAACGTAGATGACTTATTTCAAATAGGATGTGTTGGACTTATAAAAGCTATTGATAATTTCGATTTAAGTCAAAATGTAAGATTTTCTACTTACGCTGTTCCTATGATTATAGGAGAGATAAGGAGATATCTTAGGGATAATAACCCGATTAGAGTTTCACGTTCTCTAAAAGATATAGCTTATAAAGCTCTGCAAGTCAGAGAGAGACTTATAAGGACTAATTCAAAAGAGCCTACTATTTCAGAGATTGCAAAGGAATTAGACATGGAGGTAGAGTCAGTAGTGATGGCTCTCGACGCTATACAGGATCCTATATCTTTATTTGATCCAGTTTATCAGGACAATGGAGATGCTATATTTGTAATGGATCAGGTACAGGACAAAAAAGACACAGACGAAAACTGGCTAGAGGAGATAGCATTAAAGGAGGCTATAAAAAAATTGAGTTCAAGGGAGAGATTAGTCCTTGATTTAAGATTTTATAAAGGAAGAACTCAAATCGAAGTGGCAGATGAAATAGGTATTTCGCAGGCGCAAGTATCTAGAATCGAAAAAAATGCCCTAAAAAACATGAGAAAGTATATCTAAAATAAAACATCGAAAGCAAATAAAACTGTCGTATAAGCGACTTAATAATCGCTTTATGGCAGTTTTATTTTTACAAAATATCTACAAATTGCTAAAAAATTTGATTATTTTTCGATAATGTGTAAAATAAAACTAAAAGGAAAATAATTATAAAATTTATAGACAATATCGTAGTGAATTTTTTCCCGTGATCAATAATAAACTTATATAAGTATAAGAAAATCTTTTAAGGGGGAATTTAACTATGATGAGAATATCAGATATTATGGAAAAAGAAATAATAAATGTAAAAAATGGTAAGAAATTAGGTTTTATAACAGATATAGATTTAGATATTGAAAATGGAAAGGTATCATCTTTTTCGATAACAGGAGCATCAGGAAGCTTTTTTTCTAAAGGTGTAGATATTGAAGCTGTATTTTGGAAGGATATTTTGAGAATAGGATACGATACTATACTTGTAAATATAGGTTCAAGCTTAAATTTTGATACAGACCAAATTGATATTTAAATTTTAAATCTTATCTAGCTAAGGAGGAATAAAATGCAATGCCCATATTGTAATTACAAAGAGTCTAAGGTAGTAGATTCTAGACATACAGATAGTAAATCTATTAGAAGAAGGAGAGAATGTGAGTCTTGTAAAAAGAGATTCACAACTTACGAAACAATTGAAACAACACCTATAATGGTGATAAAAAAAGACAACAGTAGGGAAATATTTGATAGAGAAAAAATAAAAAGAGGAATAATAAAGTCTTGTGAAAAAAGACCTGTTTCAATAGAACAAATAGAAAGCATAGTTTCTTATGTAGAAAATGAAATAAATAAAAATTATGTAACAGAAATAAGTACTAATAAAATCGGCGAAATGGTGATGGATAAATTAAAGGATATAGACGAGGTATCATATGTTAGATTTGCATCTGTATATAGACAATTTAAAGATATAAATACTTTTGTCAGCGAATTAAAAAATATTTTGATGGAGAAGGGTGATTAATATGACACAAACTGTAATAGATAGAAACGATTATTTAGAAATTAATAAAGAAGGACTAGATTTTGTAAAAATAGCTATAACAACTAGCAATATAGATGCAAAAAATAAAGACGATATACAAAAAACATTTAAAGATATATTTACTTTAAAAAACTTAAGTAAAAACAAACAAATTCATTCGGATATAGTAAATAAAATAGGCAGAGATAATATAGGAAAAATAATAGACGGAGATGCTATTATAACAAATGAAAAAAACGTGCCTCTTTTGATTTTAACAGCTGACTGCGTGCCAGTTGTTTTAGTCGATACAAAAAATAAGGCTGTAGGTCTTGCTCATGCTGGCTGGAGAGGGACATACGCTAAAATATGCGAAAAAACCTTAAAAGCTATGAAGGATAATTACGATACTAATCCCAAAGATGTAATAGCAATTATAGGACCATCTATAGGTAGCTGTTGCTATGAGGTCTCTCGTGATTTAGTTGAAAAATTTAACAAACTCGTTACAAATAGCGACGAAAAAATATATAAAATAGAAGATGAAAAATACTATCTCGATTTATGGAAAATTAATACATATATATTGAAAGAGTTTGGAGTACTAGAGTCGAATATATTAAATATGAATATTTGCACAAGCTGTAATTGTGATAAGTTTTTTTCATATAGAAAACACGATAAAACAGAAAAGAGAATAGGAACCTTCATTGAGATAAAATAAGGGGGTAATATTTATGGAGGAAAAAGTATTAGTTATAGATGACGAAATGCATATAGTAGAGCTTTTAAAATTCAACTTAGAAGTAAATGGATATAAAGTTGATTATTCACAAGATGGTTTTGAAGGATATTATAAGGCAAAGGAATTTAAACCTAATTTAATACTTCTAGACTGGATGTTACCTAATATAAGTGGAATGGAAGTGCTTAAAAAGATAAAAAATGACCAAGAGCTAAAAGAGACACCAGTTATTATGCTGACAGCAAAAAATATGGAAAGAGATAAGGTCAAGGGACTAGAAGAAGGCGCAGATGACTATATAACAAAGCCATTTGGAATAAAGGAATTGCTAGCTAGGATAAATTCTGTACTTAGAAGATATAATATAACTGCAAATAAAGTGGAGGACGTACTAAGTGTAAAGGATTTAAAAATGGATTTGATAAAGCATGAAGTAACTAAAAAAGATCAAAAGATAGATTTGACTATTAAAGAATTTGATTTACTTAAATTACTTATTCAAAATAAAGGAAAGGTATTATCCAGAAACTTTTTATTAGATAAAGTATGGGGATATGAATATTTTGGAGAAACAAGAACCGTAGACGTCCATATTAGATATTTAAGAAAAAAAATTGAAAGTGATGGAGAAAAATATATAGAAACTATTAGAGGAATTGGGTATAAAATTAGTTAAATGTGAAATTATGGGACTAATTTAGTTAAAGGTTGAGGTAATATTTATGGATTCAAACTTATATCAATTAAATGAAGTATATTTCTTTGTATTGCTTATTACAACAGCTTTAGCCATATTGCTTGTAAGATATACCATAACCTTACGCAGATACTTGAAGGAATTTACAATAGTTTCTAAAAAGGTGAGTAATAAAGAATTCCACGCGAGATTAAATACATATGTAAAAGGCGAATTAGGAGAATTATCTAAAAATTTCAATTACATGATTCAGATAATGGACAGCACAATTGAGGAGGTTGAATACAAGCATCTTCAATTGACATCTATAGTAAAAAGTATATCTCATGGAATTTTGGCGATTGATATAAAAGGGAATATTCTTCTTATAAATGATATAGCCAAAGAAATGTTAAAAAGTGATACAGAAATTAATTTAGAAGGTTTAAATTTTAAAAATGTTGTAAAGGATAAAAGCATATTAGAGGTATTTCAAAAATACGTAGGAAGTACTCAAAATGAAGTAATTGAGTTAAATTTAAAAAATAATTTGGTCTATAGAATAAAAATAGACCCCGTCTATTTGCAGGATTCAAAGCACGCAATAATAGGATCTATTATAAATATTGAAGATATAACAGAAATTGTCAAATTGGAAAATATGAGAAGAGATTTCGTGGCTAATGTAAGTCATGAATTAAAAACACCGTTGACTTCTATTACAGGCTTTGTAGAGACTTTAAAGATTAACGACGATATAAATAAAGATACTAGAAACCATTTTTTAGATATAATCGAGAAGGAATCGAATAGGCTAAAGGGACTAATTGAAGATATATTATTGCTTTCTTCAATTGAAAATGGTCAGGACTTGTCTTATGAAGAAGTAAGGCTATTTGATGTATTTAAAGAGGTATACGAGATAACAGAGTATATAGCTTCAAGTAAGAATATAACAGTGACATATGATTTTGAAGATGAAGATGTACATATTTTAGGATTTAGAGATAATGTAAAGCAGATATTTTTAAATTTAGTCGATAATGGCATAAAATATACTCCTGAAAATGGAAGAATCGAAGTTAGACAGTGCTACGACAGGAAAAATCAAAATATAGTAATTGAATTTAAAGACAACGGAATAGGAATACCGAAAGAATCGCTAAGTAGAATTTTTGAGAGATTTTACAGAGTTGATAAAGCTAGAAGTAGAGATATCGGGGGAACAGGACTTGGGCTTGCTATTACTAAGCATATGGTCAAATCTCTAGGCGGTAATATTACGGTCGAGAGTATTTTAGGAATTGGAAGTAATTTTATAGTTACAATCCCGATGGAAACAAAATAATAAAAATAAATCTAAAATCTTATGTAAATAAATCTATGATATATAGAAATTTTACATAAGATTTTTTCTTTTGTGCAAAATAATTTTAAATAGAATTTTACAAAGGAGAGTGCGATATGACAGAGAGTGCATTAAATGAAGCTTTGTTTAGACATTCATTTTTAGTAGCTGTACTTTTAGGAACTTTGTGTAGGTTTTTAGTGCTTAGAGTAAACGACAAGCAGTACCCGATGAGACCTCAGGATTATATAGAGCAGATTATAATGGCGGGACTTACTTCTTCATTAGGAGCTATTGCGTTTCCTGCTCTTATGGATAAAGAGTTTGCAGCGCTTACTTTTTTGGCTGTAGGAATTCAACAGTTTCAAGGGTTATCCAAGCAGGAAAAGATAACTTTAGATAATATCGATGAGGATGCATTAGTGCCCAAGGGTATAGCGTATATAGAGGAGATATCTTCTACTTATGAGGTTAGGAGTTATGTCAGTCTATTTTCAGCATTATTTTCATCCGTAGTATATATATTGGTTGCCAAGAGGTTTGGAGAAAATATATGGCTTTGCACAGGACTTGCTATTTTAGTTGCTCTGATAATAGGTTTGATATTTAGAAGAATACTCAGAAGAAATAGTATAGGTGACATTGCCGATATAAAAGAAGCTAAGATATACTTCGAGGGACCTATAATGAAGGTCAATGACGTCGTGATAACAAATATAGGCTTGAAATCGACTAGAGATAAATTTTTAAAAAATGGAATTGCGATTGAAGTAGTTCCAAAGGACAAAAAGGACTTTGGCGTTGTAAATGACTTGGGACAGAGAGATGCAATTATACATAATATATTTATCCATACTGGTGTAGACAAGGATGTAGATGAACACGATATAGTATCAACATCTAAGGTAGATTTAGAAACAAAAAGTGTATTGATTGTATTTATGCCGATTTTAAATGATATGGAATTGATAAAGAAGGTAGCACAGAGCACACCTATTTTAGAGGTGGCTAAAGGTAAGCAGAGTGAATATAAAAATTTAATAAAGCAGTAAAATTTGAGAGGTGTATAATGGACAAGGTTTTTTTTATAGGAATAATAATAGGAGTAATTACAAGATTGATTATGTTAAATTTAGATCAAAAGCAATACCCAACGCAGCCGAATGTTTTAATTTCACAGCTTGTTCTTGCCTTTGTAGCATCTTCGTTGGGAGCGTTATTAGTTCCAGCGTTAATAGAGAGATCTTATACGTCTATTACGTTTTTATCACTAGCAGGAGAGCAGTTTAGACAGGTTAGGGAAAATAGAAGGGATACACTGACTGAATTAGAAGAAAAACAACTCGTAAAAAGAGGCAATGCATTTATAGAAGAAATCGCTAAAACATATGAGGTAAGAAATTATATGTGTATAATAACTTCATTTGCTACAGTTGGATTTTATTATTTAATTACTTCAGAATTCAATGTATCTCAAAATATTGGATTGATAATTAGTACTTTAGTTGGAATAGCGTTGGCGTTTATTTTAAAAAGGATTATAAGAAGAGATTCTATTGGTGATATTGCAGATGTAAAAATTGTAGATATCAGCTTTGAAAATGAAAGTATTCTCAAGGTAGGTGGTTTAAGTGGTATAACAAATGTCGGATTAAAAAAGGATAGGGACAGATTTTTAAAATACGGCGTGGGAATCGAGATAATTCCTAAAGACAAAAGCTATGTAAACGCCTCTATAATACAAGATCCTGGACAAAGGCAGACAATAGTTTATAACTTGTACAGTAGATTAGGGCTTTACAGACAAAAAAACGAACCTGTTTTTACACCTTTACCTAGGAGAAATCCCCAAAATGAAAGCTTGGTAATAGCGTATTTACCTATAGAAAAAAACGAACAAGAAGTGATAAATGTAATTAAATCATGTCCAATAATTTCAAGTGCTAAGGGCAAAAATATATCCTTAAAAAATTATTTAATTGGAAGAAAGGAAGGTATATAAGATGTCTAATATATCTATAAATGATTTTACATTAGCGGTAATAACTACAGATAGAAATATGAGCTTTGCAGGAGGATGTCCTGTATTTTATGCAAGCGACGATGACGATATGCAGGATAAGGCGATGCTTATGGCAAAATGTGTAGACGGAGTAGTACATCAAATAGGAAAGGAGACTTTAATAGTCGTAAAACATTAAATTTTATGTATAGAAATTTAAGTATTTGACTAACTTAAAATTATACGATATGATAAAGTGATGTATTTTAAGAAAAGGGTGAAAGTTTATGGAAGTGAATGTAAAAAATAGCAATAATATAATAAGTAAGGTTTATAAAGACTCCATTGCCGAAGAAATCGGAATAGAAGTAGGAGATTTATTAATAGCTGTAAATGACCAAAAAATTCACGATATTATAGAGTATAAATTTTTAATAAGCGACGAATATATAGAGTTAGAAATACAAAAAAGAGATGGAGAAGTCTATATATATGAAATAGAAAAGGATTTTGATGAAGAGTTAGGTATAGAATTTGTAAATCCTATAATCGATAAGGCAAAGAGCTGTAGAAATAAATGTATCTTTTGCTTTATAGATCAGCTTCCAAAGGGAATGAGAAAAACCCTTTATTTCAAAGACGACGATTCAAGACTTTCTTTTTTACAAGGAAATTTCATAACTTTGACAAATATGAGTGAAGAAGATATACAAAATATAATAAAATATAGAATAAGTCCTATAAATATTTCAGTGCATACTACAAATCCAGAGCTTAGAACAAAGATGATAAACAATAAGCGTGCTGGAAAATTGCTAGAAACTATGAAGAGACTAGCAGATGCACAGATTGAAATGAACTGTCAGATAGTTTTATGTCCAGGATATAATGATAAAGAGGAATTAGATAGAACTCTAAGTGATTTATCTAGCTTATATCCGTATGTAAATAGTGTTGCTATAGTTCCTGTAGGAATCACAAAATACAGAGAAAACTTAGCAAAGCTAGATATATTCGATTACGAAGCAGCAAATCAAACTATAAATCAGGTACATCGATTACAAGAAAAGTATTTAAAAGAATTAGATACTAGATTTGCATTTTTATCAGATGAATTTTATATAATTGCAAAAAGACCGCTATTAAATTATGATGAATATGAAGGATTTTTACAATTTGAAGACGGTGTAGGTATGATTTGCAAGCAAGGTACAGAAATTGTAAGATATCTAGGGACTTTAGAAGAAAATGACGATATAGAAAAGACTATTTCAATAGCAACAGGAAGCTCTGCCTATGAATTTATATGTGATATGGCAGATAAAATAATGAAAAAATTTAAAAATATAAAGATAAATGTCTATAAAATAGTAAACGATTATTTCGGACATACTATTACTGTGTCAGGGCTTATCACAGCTACAGACATTATAAAGCAGCTAGATAAAAAGGATTTAGGAGAAGCATTATATATAACTAGATCTATGCTAAAAGGCGATGAAGAAGTATTTTTAGACGATATAACATTAAAAGAACTTGAAGAAAAATTAAACGTAAAGGTTATACCTTGCGAAAATGAAGGAAAAATATTTGTAGATAGAATAATAAACTAGAAGGGAGAATAAAATGAGCGATAATAGACCAATTGTAGCAGTAGTTGGTAGACCGAATGTAGGAAAATCGACGCTGTTTAATAAATTAGCAGGAAAAAGAATATCAATAGTAGAAGACACACCAGGAGTTACGAGAGATAGAATATTTGCAGAGGTAGAATGGCTAAACAAGTATTTTACTCTAATAGATACTGGTGGTATAGAAAAGGACAACGGAGATATAATAGTATCTCAAATGAGAAATCAAGCTATGCTAGCTGTAGATATGGCGCATATTATAATTTTTGTCGTAGATGGTAAAGCAGGTCTTACTGCAGCCGACAAAGAAGTAGCACAGATACTTAGAAAGACAAACAAACCAGTTTTACTAGCTGTAAACAAAATTGACAGCGTAAAACAAATGGACAATATATACGATTTCTACGAATTAGGCTTAGGCAATCCATATCCAATATCAAGTGCGAATAGTATGGGACTTGGTGATTTACTAGATGAAGTCGTAGAAAAATTCCCTAAAGGATTAAACACTGAATACGACGAAGATATAATTAGAGTAGCGATAACTGGTAAACCAAATGCAGGTAAAAGTTCAATATTAAATAACCTTTTAGGTGAAAATAGAGTTATAGTAAGTCCAATTGCAGGTACTACAAGGGATGCTATAGATACATACTTCGAAAAGGATGGACAACAATATCTATTAATAGATACAGCAGGTATAAGAAGAAAAAGCAAAGTATACGAGAGAGTAGAAAAGTTCAGTGTAATCAGAGCTATGAGTGCTGTTGAGAGAGCTGACGTGGTTTTAATAGTTATAGATGCGACAGAAGGAGTTACAGAACAAGATACTAAGGTTGCAGGTATAGCTCACGATGAAGGTAAGGGATGTATATTTGTAATAAATAAATGGGATTTAGTACAAAAAGACAACAAGACATTAGGTAATTACACAAAGGATATAAGAGAAAAATTCCCATTCATGATGTACGCGCCTATTTTATTCGTTTCAGCTCTTACAAATAAGAGAATGGACAAAGTACTAGAAACTGTAAATACTGTTGCAAAAGAACACGCAAAACGCGTTACTACATCTGCATTAAATGATGTTATAGGTGAAGCAGTTATGCTTAATCAACCGCCATCAGATAAAGGTAAGAGACTTAAAATTTACTACGGTTCACAAACTGGAACTAAACCACCTAAATTTACATTATTTATAAATGATAAAAAGCTTACTCACTTCTCTTATCAAAGATATCTTGAAAATAAAATAAGGGAAAATTTTGGATTTGAAGGAACTTCAATACAATTCGAATATAGAGAAAAACAAAGAAGAAAATAATATATATGTAGGGGGCCAGATATGTTAGTTTATTTAATTATAATAGTAGTTGCCTATCTTTTAGGCAATATATCAACATCATATATTATTGGTAAAAAACTTGCAGGAGTGGATATAAGAACACAAGGTTCTGGAAATGCAGGTTCTACAAATGTTCTAAGAACTATGGGAAAAAAGGCAGGGGCTTTGACTTTTGCTGGAGATTTATTAAAAGGTATGTTAGCAGTTTTTTTTGCTAGAATACTGGCTCATTACACAGGAGCTGATGAAATAACAAGTGCTTATATAGCTGTAGTGTTTGTCGTAGCGGGACATAATTGGCCAGCATTTTTAGGATTTAAAGGAGGAAAAGGAGTTGCTACTTCTTTAGGTTCAATGCTAGCTGTAAATCCTATTTTAGCTCTTTCTTGTTTTGCATTTTTTTTAATAATAGTAGCAGTTACTAAATACGTTTCTTTAGGTTCTGTTTTAGGTATATGTATATCTCCTATATTGATGCTTATTACTCATAATACAAAGGGAGTTTTAGTTACTTTGTTTTTATCTGCATCAGTAGTTTATACTCATAGAGCGAATATAAAACGCCTGCTAAATGGAACAGAGAGAAAGCTTGGCGAAAAAAAACAATAATTTAAACTAGGTGGTGTCGTTATGGATAAAATGTGTGTAGTAGGTACAGGAAGCTGGGGAAGTGCTCTTGCACTAGCTCTTTGTAAAAATGGATACAAGGTAGATATGTGGACTAGAAATCAAAATCAAGCCGATGAAATAAACTCTACAAGGGAGAATTCTAAGTTTTTACCAGGTGTAGTTTTTCCAGATGGCATAAAAATATCCACTGATTTAGAAAGTGTAATAAAGGACAGTAAAATAGTAGTATTAGCAGTTCCATCTCAGGCTGTGAGAAGTGTCAGTAAACAGATAAAACCTTTTATCAAAAAAGACCAAATAATAGTCGATGTTGCAAAGGGGCTTGAAAAAGGAACAGGACTTAGATTATCTCAAGTAGTCAAAGAGGAGCTGCCAGATAATGAATACGTAACTCTATCTGGACCATCTCATGCAGAGGAGGTTTCTAGATATATGCCGACTACAATAGTTGCTGCATCACCAAACTTGAAAGTAGCTGAAATTGTACAGGAGGCATTTATGAATCCTACACTTAGAGTATATACTAATCCAGACATAATAGGTGTCGAATTAGGTGGAGCCTTAAAAAATATAATAGCCTGTGGAGCTGGTATGTGCGATGGTTTAGGATATGGAGATAATACAAAGGCGGCTTTGATGACTAGAGGAATTACAGAAATAGGCAGATTAGGAGTTGCCATGGGTGCCCATGTTACAACATTTACTGGTTTATCTGGAATCGGTGATTTAATTGTTACTTGTACTAGTATGCACAGTAGAAACAGAAGAGCTGGTATACTTATGGGACAAGGTAAAAGTTTGGAAGAAACTCTAGACGAAGTGCAAATGGTTGTAGAGGGAATTGTAGCCACAGAGGTTGCGTATAAGGTCAGCAAGGACTTAAATATCGATATGCCTATAACTAATGCAATTTACTCAGTATTATATCAAGGTGTCGATCCGAAGGAAGCTGTAAAATTTCTTATGACTAGAAATAAGAAAAATGAAATGGAAGAAGTCGTTAATCACGGTTTTGTACATAATTAATTTATACAAAATGCCGTATAGATTTTGATTTGGATTAGAAGTCAAAATTTATACGGTTTTTATTTTTTAAACGGTTTGATTTTTAGCTCCTAAGATTTTTGTTATAAAATTTAAAATTCCTCAATATACTTTAATAAGAAATGTATACAGGAGGGAATAATTATGAACATTTATGAGGATATAGCCAAGAGAACTCAAGGCGATATATATATAGGCGTCGTCGGACCTGTCAGAACGGGAAAATCAACATTTATAAGAAAGTTTATGGAAACACTAGTTTTACCCAATATAGAAAATGATTTTAAAAGAGAGAGAACAAGAGATGAAATACCTCAAAGTGGTTCAGGGAAAACTATTATGACTGTAGAGCCAAAGTTTGTGCCAGCAGACGGCATAGTTATAAAATTAAAGGATTCAGTATCCCTAAAGGTTAGAATGGTTGATTGTGTGGGATACATTGTTGAGGGTGCATTAGGTCATGAGGAAAATGGAAAGCAAAGATTAGTATCTACACCTTGGTCAAAAGACGCTATGACATTTGAAGAGGCTGCAGAAATAGGTACAAAAAAAGTAATAAGAGATCATTCGACGATAGGGGTGGTTGTAATAACTGATGGATCTGTAACAGGAATTGAAAGGGGAAATTATATAGAGGCAGAAGAGAGGGTAATAAGTGAGTTAAAGACAATAAAAAAACCATTTGTAGTAGTTTTAAATAGTCTAACTCCTAAGGAAGAAAAAACAAAAGCCTTGAGAAAAGAATTAGAGGAAAAATACGAAGTGCCTATATTGCCTGTAAATGTAGAGCAAATGGAGGAATCTGATATAGAAAATATATTGGAGACAGTTTTATACGATTTTCCACTAAATGAAATAAGGATAAATATTTCTAAATGGGTAGAAGGATTAGAAAAGGACCATTGGGTGAAACAAAGTATCATATCGACATTAAAACAATGCATAGTAAATTTAGAAAAAATTAGAGATATAGATAAAATAGTAAAGGGATTTGAAGAACTAGAATTTTTAAAAGGTGTCACAGTAGAGAGTGTGGAATTAGGAGAGGGTGTAATTAACATTGAGCTTGGAACAAAGCAAGAATTATTTTACGATGTCTTAGAAGAAAAAAGCGGATTTAAAATTGAAGAGGATTGCCAATTACTAAACTTAGTCACAAATTTGTCTAAAATAAAACAGGAATACGATAAAATAGAGGTTGCCTTAAATGATGCTAAAAATTTTGGATATGGAGTTGTAGCACCATCTTTAAGTGAATTGAGTTTAGAGGAGCCAGAAATTATAAAACAAGGAAAGCAATACGGAGTTAAATTAAAAGCAAATGCTCCATCCCTTCACATTATAAAGGCAGATATTTCGACAGAAGTATCTCCAATAGTAGGTAACCAAAACCAGGGTGAAGAAATGGTAAAATATCTTTTAAATGAATTTGAGCAAAATCCTAGTGAGATATGGGAGTCAAATATGTTCGGCAAGTCATTAAATGATTTAGTCAAGGAACAATTACAGAGTAAATTATATACTATGCCAGAAGAAATAAGATTTAAAATACAGAAAACTCTACAAAAAATTATAAATGAAGGTAGTAATAATATAATAACTATAATCCTATAATAAAATATATATAAATATGTAAAAAATATGTGATTTTATTCATATTATAAAATAAATGAAAATTCAATCAATTCATAAAATTCTTAATTGTTTTATGCTATTTAGGTTACAAAAAAAGGCTTTTTTAGTAATTTCCTTATGCTATTAAGGAAATTTTTTTTTGACTTCAAAGCATTGAAATATAAAGGTTTTTAGGGAAAACGTTTTGCTAAAATAGATAAAAAAATAAGAAAAGTTAGAAAAATAGCGAAAAATGTAGTATAATAATATTAAGAGATTTAAAAAAAATTATATGTATCGCACATATTTATATGTATTGCACATGTTAATTAAAAAAAATCTCTAAGGTATATTATTTTTTTAAATTTTTAGGAGGGGTTTTATGGAAAACATAATAAACGCGATTTATAACGTCGTATGGAGTAACTGGTTAGTTTATTTATGCTTATTATCAGGGGTTTATTTCTCTCTAAGAACTAAATTCTCTCAAATAAGAAACCTAAAAACTATGATCAAATTACTTCTTAGTGGTGAAAAATCTGATGAAGGTATATCTTCATTTCAAGGTTTCTGTACAGCATTAGCAGGTCGTATAGGTACTGGTAATATCGCCGGTGTTGCAACAGCAATTGCTTGGGGTGGTCCAGGGGCATTGTTCTGGATGTGGGCAATCGCTTTCCTAGGAGCAGGTTCAGCATTCGCAGAATCTACTTTAGGTCAGCTTTATAAAGAACAACACGAAGGTCAATATCGTGGAGGTCCTGCATACTACATAGAAAAAGGTCTTGGTGAAACAGGATTTGCAAAAGCTTATGGATTATTATTCGCAATAGTTACAGTAATAGCAATAGGTATATTATTACCAGGAGTTCAATCAAACTCTATAGCAGATGCAGTTCAATCTACATTTGGTCTATCTAAAACTATAACAGCAGGTATATTAGTTGTTATAACTGGTATAGTTGTTCTTGGTGGTATAAAGAGAATCGGTTCTGCCGCTGAATTTATAGTACCTTTCATGGGTGGTATATACATATTAATGGCAGTAATTATAATAATTGTTAATATAAGACAATTACCTATGGTTTTAGGACAAATATTTAAAGGTGCATTCGGTATGGATGCTACATTTGGTGGTATAATAGGTTCTACTATAGCTTGGGGTGTTAAACGTGGTGTTTACTCTAATGAAGCTGGTCAAGGTACTGGTCCACAATCATCTTCAGCTGCAGAAGTTAACCATCCAGCAGTTCAAGGTTTCGTACAATCATTCTCAGTATATGTAGATACATTATTCGTATGTTCTGCAACTGGATTTATGATACTTATGACAAACTGCTATACAACTTTCAATGAAAAAACTGGAGAAGTTATATACAATGCTGGACAAGCATTTACACCTGATCAAATAGGTCCTCAATACACTATAGCTGGTATAAATACTTTAATCCATGGATTCGGTGGAGCATTCGTTACTATAGCGTTATTCTTCTTCGTATTCACTACATTAATGGCTTACTACTACATAGCAGAAGTTAACTTAACTTATATAATTAAGAAAATAACTGGTGGTAAGAGTTCTAAAGCAGCTATATATGTATTAATAGTAGTATTCTTAGTAATGGTAGCATTTGGTGCAGTTAAATCAGCAACTCTAGCTTGGACAATGGGTGATATCGGTGTTGGTATGATGGCATGGTTAAATATCATAGCTATATTAATCTTATCTAATACAGTTATGAAATGCTTCAATGACTATGAACGTCAACTTAAAGCTGGAGTTCCTACTACAGAAATCACTTTCGATCCTGTTAGCTTAGGAATAAAAGGAGCTACTTTCTGGGAAGAAAGAGCTAAAGAATCTAAAAAAGCTTAGAAATAACAAATAATAATTTAAAATAATAGCGAATGATAAGGGGATGCATAGTTTAAGTATCCCCTTTTTATATATATGAGAAATAGTGGTGTACTTGATGTGCTAAATGTTTAAATTACATAAATTTATATGTAAATATGTATAAAATTTGTATAAATTGGAAATAAAATAAAAAATATTTATTTATATCATAATTATATATGGAATTTTTTTTAAGATTGGTTATAATTTTATATAGGGTGTAAATTGCTTATATTATATAAACCGACATATTTTTTCTAAAGAATTGACAATATAATTCTAAATGAATAAAATATAGTTAAATTGGATAAATCTGTTTAGGGAATAATACCTTTATTAGGTGTGCAATTATACATAATAAAATACTTAGGAGGAAAAAAATGTTAGATATCAAAAGAATAAGAGAAAACTTAGATGATATTAAAAAAGCTATGGACAGAAGAGGTGAAAAAGAATTTGACCTTGATGCTGTTGTAGCATTAGACGACGAAAGAAGAGAATTATTAAAAGAAGTTGAAGTAATGAAAAACGAAATGAACATCGAATCTAAAAAAATACCTCAACTTATAAAAGAAGGAAAGGACGTTACAGAAGATAAAGCTAGACTTAAAGAATTATCAGACAAAATAAAAGTTGAAGATGAAAAAGTTAAAAAAGTTCAAGAAGAATTAAGATATAGATTGCTTAGAATACCTAATGTTCCAAATCCAAAAGTTCCTCAAGGAGAAACTGATGCTGATAACGTAGAAGAAAGAAAATGGGGAGAACCTAGAAAATTTGACTTTGATTTCAAAGCTCACTGGGATATAGGAACTGATTTAGGTATATTAGACTTCGAAAGAGCTGCTAAAATAACAGGATCAAGATTTACTTTATATAAAGGTCAAGGAGCTAAATTAGAAAGAGCTTTATATAACTTCTTCCTAGATGAAAATACAACAGTTCAAGGATATACTGAATTTATACCACCATTTATGGCTAATGCAAATTCATTTATAGGAACTGGTCAATTACCAAAATTTGAAGAAGACATGTTCAAAGTAGATAACGGATATTATTTAATACCAACTGCAGAAGTACCTCTAACTAATATACATGCAAATGAAATACTTCCATATGATGCATTACCACTTAACTACACTGCTTATACTCCATGCTTTAGATCAGAAGCTGGTTCTGCAGGTAGAGATACTAGAGGTCTAGTTAGACAACATCAATTCAACAAAGTTGAAATGGTTAAAATATGTGCACCAGAAGAATCATATAAAGAATTAGAAAACTTAACTGCAAATGCAGAACATTTACTACAAAAATTAGGATTACCATATAGAGTTGTAAGAATATGTACAGGTGACTTAGGATTCACTGCTGCTTTCAAATACGACTTAGAAGTATGGATGCCAAGCTACAATAGATACGTAGAAATATCTTCTTGCTCAAACTGTGAAGACTTCCAAGCTAGACGTGCTGGAATAAGATTTAAGAGAAGCAAAGATTCTAAAGCTGAATACTGTCATACTTTAAATGGTTCAGGTCTTGCTGTAGGTAGAGCATTAGCTGCTATACTTGAAAACTATCAACAAGAAGACGGTTCTGTAGTAGTACCAGCAGTATTAAGACCTTACATGGGAACAGATGTAATAGGAAAACAAGATATATTATAATTCAATAATAAAATATTTTATGATAGAAAAGAGCACCTATAATGATTTTATAGGTGCTTTTTTTGTGAAAATAGTAAAAATATATTAAAAACGAACATCAATACAAAAACAATACATATAAAAAGTATTATATAGATTAAAATAAGAACTATTTTTAAAAATATACAATAAATGTTTGACATTTTATGCAAATAATAATAGAATTAAATCATCAACGTAAAGGGGGAGAAATAATGAAAGCATTTTTAACAGTAATAGGAAAAGACAAAGTGGGGATAGTGGCAGCGATATCTGATGAATTATTTAAATTAAATGTCAATATTATTGATATAACACAAACTATAATGGAAGACTTTTTCACTATGGTAGTAATGGTAGATTTGGGCACAAGTTCTAAATCTTTTGACGAAATCAAAGATGCTCTAGTAAAAAGAGGAGAATCTATAGGCGTAGAAGCTAGAATCCAAAGAGAAGAAATTTTTAACAAGATGCATAGAATTTAGGGGGTAATCATGAACGTTAAAAATATACTAGAAACTATCAGCATGATAGAAGAACAGAAATTAGATATTAGAACTATAACAATGGGGATATCTCTACTTGACTGTATCGATCCTGATGGAGAAAAGGCAAGAGAAAAAATATACAAAAAAATAACTACTTGTGCTAAGGATCTAGTAAAGGTAGGTAAAGAAATTGAAAGTGAGTTTGGGATTCCAATAGTAAACAAGAGAGTTTCTGTAACACCTATATCAATAGTAGCAGGAGCTTGTGATGACAAAGATTATGTGGAATTTGCCAAAACTTTAGATAAAGCAGCAGAAGAACTAGGAATAGACTTTATAGGTGGATTTTCTGCTTTATGCCAAAAAGGCTACACTAAAGGCGATGAAATTTTAATAAAATCAATCCCAGAAGCTTTAGCATGTACTAATAAGGTATGTGCATCAGTTAATGTAGGATCTACAAGAGCTGGTCTTAATATGGATGCAATAAAAGAAATGGGACAAATAGTAAAACAAACAGCTGAACTTACAAAAGAACAAAAGGGATTTGGTTGTGCTAAATTAGTAGTATTCTGTAATGCTGTTGAAGATAATCCATTTATGGCAGGAGCTTTTCATGGAGTTGGAGAAGCAGATACAGTTATAAATGTAGGTGTAAGTGGCCCTGGAGTTGTCCAAAGAGCACTTGAAAAGGTCAAAGGTGAACCTTTTGATGTTGTAGCAGATACAATAAAAAATACAGCATTTAAAGTAACTAGAATGGGACAATTAGTTGGTCAAGAAGCGTCTAAACGTCTAGGAGTTCCTTTTGGTATAGTAGACTTATCATTAGCCCCAACACCAGCAATAGGTGATTCTGTTGCAAATATAATTGAAGAAATGGGTGTTGAAGTTGTAGGTGCATACGGTACAACAGCAGCACTAGCATTACTTAACGACGCTGTTAAAAAAGGTGGAGTTATGGCTTGCTCTCGTGTAGGAGGATTAAGCGGTGCATTTATACCAGTATCAGAGGATGCGGGAATGATAGATGCAGTTTTAAATGGTTCTTTATGCTTAGAAAAACTAGAAGCTATGACAGCTATATGTTCAGTTGGTTTAGACATGATAGCAGTTCCTGGAGATACTCCAGCTGAAACAATATCAGCTATGATAGCTGATGAGGCTGCTATAGGTATGATAAACAACAAGACAACTGCAGTCAGAGTTATACCAGCTCCAGGCTGTAAGGTTGGCGAAATGGTTGAATTTGGAGGTCTATTAGGTAGAGCTCCTGTAATGGAAGTCAATAAATATTCTTCTAAAGATTTCATAGACAGAGGTGGTAAAATACCAGCTCCAATACATTCATTTAAAAATTAACAATATGAAATATATAAATAGCTGTAAATTGATTTTGAATCATTTTACAGCTATTTTTTTTTGAAAATAATATTTAAAATTTTAACAATTGGTTTATCAAAATTTAAAGGAAAAATAATTTATATGAGTAAATAATAATATAGTCGATTATTTTAGGGGGTGTGGTATTGGGAAAAAAGAAAATTAAAATAAAATATACGAATTTATTTATATTTATAGTAATTGTATATATATTAGTTCAGATTATAATTTGGACAATTGGTTACTTTACAAAAACTCAAGTACTCGAAACTGAGCATATCTCATTAAAAATTAAGGAAACTGGATTAGTGGTAATGGATGAATACCTTATAAAATCAAATGAAGAAGGTATAGTAAGCTATCAGGTATCTTCTGGAGAAAAGATTCAAAAGGATAAATTAATACTTACAGTAAATCAATCTAGTCATGACGATGAAATATCAAGTCAAATTAAATCTCTACGAGATGATATAAAAAAATTAGAGAAAGAAAGAAATAGTACAAATTCCAATATTATATTAAATAAAAAAGAACAGCTGAAAATATTAGAGACAAAAAGAAATAATTATTTTGTAGATTATAAATCTCCTGTTTCAGGAATTGTGTCTTTTAAGTACGATGATGATTTTCAAAATTTAGATCAAATAAATGATATAAATAAAAGCATAATTACTTCAACTAAAAATGATTTTATAGATATAAAAGCTCAAAATCACAAAGTAAATTCATCAGATATATTATTGAGAATAATAAATCCGAACGAAGTATATATTTATATTTTTACAGACAAAAATGTTTTAAAAAAAGATCGAGAGGTTGGTATTGTCTTAAATGATGAGGAAATTAAAGCCAAAGTTTCCAAAACATATAAAAAACAAGGAGAAAATGCTGTATTGATAAAAATTATGCAACAAAATACCTCAATATACGATACAAGAATTAAAGAATTTGATATAATATATAAAAAAATAGAAGGTTTTAAGATACCGATAGAATCTATTGTAGAAGAAAATAATATTTTAGGTGTTTATGTAATAAATGAAGAAACAAAAATGCCTGAATTTGTAAGTTTAGGTAAAAATTTTTATAAAGATGAAAAATATGTTTATGTGGATTATAATAGAAGTAAAGATGAAAAAAATTTGAATTTATATGATAGAATATTATTATATCCAAATTTTGTAAACAAAAATATTAAAGTGAGCAGGTGACGTTTAAGTAATGAGTATAGAAGCAAATATCAATAAAATTAAAAATGAAATTGCATCAATATGCAATGATTGTGGTAGAGACCCAAAAGAAGTCAATTTGATGGCTGTTACAAAGACAGTCGATACTGATGCAGTACTTGAAGCTATAAATGCTGGTATAACAGATGTAGGCGAAAATAAACCTCAAGAGTTAGCTAGAAAGTACGAAGTAATTGGAGATAAAGTAAATTGGCATCTAATAGGGACATTGCAAACTAACAAGGTCAAATATATAATCGATAAGGTTACAATGATACATTCTCTAGATAGGGAAGCCTTATGTGAAGAAATTCAAAAAAGAGCAGAAAAAATAGACAGAGTTATAGATTGTCTAGTTCAAGTCAACATATCAAAAGAAGAAACTAAACATGGACTTTATAAAGATGATGTAGTAGACTTTGTGAAGATGGTATCTGAAAAATATAAAAATATAAGAATTAGAGGTCTTATGACAATGGCTCCATTTGTAGAAGATGAAGAAGTTATAGAAGGCGTGTTTAAAGGTTTAAAGGATTTATCCTTAGAAATAGAATCACTTGAACTTGAAAATGTATCTATGGATACTTTATCTATGGGAATGAGCCACGACTATCACATAGCAATAAAAAATGGAGCAACTATTGTAAGGGTAGGAACAGCTATATTTGGTCCGAGAAATTACAATAAATAAGATTAAGAATTATTTATTATGTATATAAAATTATATTTAGTATTCGAAAATATAATTAAAAATATTTAAAAAGGATTATAAATTTAAAGGAGGATGGAAATAATGTCAAATGGTATATTTTCTAAATTTAAAAATTGGATGACAGAAGAAGATGATTACTATGAAGAAGATGAATTAGAAGACGAATTAGAAGAAACTGAAGAAGAAACAATAGGTAACGACACAAGTGCAATAAAAAGCCCAACTAAGGCTACAGCAGCAAGTAAGGTTGTCAATTTACATGGAGTGAATCAAATGAAAGTTGTAATAGTAGAACCTAAAAAATACGAAGATGTAACTGTGATAGCAGACCATTTAAAACAAAAAAAGGCTGTTATAGTTAATTTAGAAGGACTAGCTCAAGATGTAGACACTAGAAAGGCAATATTCTATTTTATGAGTGGTGCATTTTATGTAATAGATTGAACTATACAAAAGGTGTCAAAGGCAATATTTATATTAGCACCAAATAATGTAGATATAGATGCAAATATGAAAAAGGAATTAGAAAGTAAGGCCTTTTTTCCATGGCAAAAATAATTAAATAAAGGAGAAATAATATGTATATATTGGCAATATCGCTGATAAAATTACTGAATTTAATATCATTCATCATACTTATACAATGTTTATTGAGTTGGATACCATCAATTAGGATGAGTAAGATTTACAAGGTTTTAAGTATAGTTACAGATCCGATTGAAGAGCCGATAAGACAGGTTTTATATAGATATGTGTCAATTCCTATTGATTTTTCACCAGTGGTGGCTATTTTATTAATAGAATTAATGAAGAGATTAGTATATATTATATTCTGGTAGAAATGGATAAATTAAGACTTACAGCACATATTAAAGATATAGAACTCAAAAACAAAATGTACAAAGTAATAGATAAAGCGAATAGTTGCTTAAAAAATTACGATATAAAAGCCACAGAGTTTTTAAATCCTTTTGAAGTTAAAAATGCTATAGATATTTTAAATTCAGAGAGTGATTTAAAATACAAGGTAGATGGTGGATATGAAGGATCAGAACGACAAATAATATATATTTTTCCATATTATATTGAAGAGGAAGAAGTAACAGGTAGTTTAAAAGCAATACAAATTGAAGGAAATTTTAAATTTAAAAGCATTTCTCATAGAGATTATTTGGGAGCTTTGCTACATTTAGGTATAAAACGAGAAAA